>JAFGJI010000222.1 GCA_016929175.1 Thermoplasmatota archaeon
ATAGAGGAGATCGATGAGGAGAACAATCTCTGGGTGACAGGATTTGAGGTATACCCCTCGATCATACCTCGCGGTCAGACCGGATTGAAGATAACGAAGGTTCTATGGAACTGCACGGGGGAGGAGGTGTTCGTGCAGATCGAGAATCCGACCGGGGAAGCAGTGGACCTATCCGGTGTCAGGGTCTCGGACGGGACCTATCATGTGAATTTTCCGGGGGGTGTGTTCCTTCAACATGGAAGTGCAGCTGCGGTGGTCTGGGGCCCCGCGGCATCTGGAAGGCTGGATGCCGACGCCAGGATATTCAATATTTCTGGCGGGCCGACGATGGAAAGGATGGTATCATCCGGACCTATCCCGGATCCCTTTGGAACGGGTAAGGTGTTTTTGAGAACGGAATTCCGAACGGACATAGATCAGGTACTGCTCAGGGGAAAAGAGAGCAACGTCCATGGCTGGATCGGGGGGGCGGCACTCGAGACAACCTGGGGAACCGTCCTTAGCCGGGCAAGGTCATCGGACAACACTCCGCTCGATTCGAACACTTCGATGGACTGGACAGTGTATCCTGGTAGAGCAGCCGTTGAGTGTTTCCTCCCGAGTCCTGGCACATCCGGACCCGGAGAATATCTGGTCATCTCCGGGGAAGATCGGAACGTGGATATCTCCGGGATGCTTATCATGTGCTCGAGACGTGCCGCGGTCATTCCGAATGGCACCCTGGTGGGGGAAGGGGAGACCATTGTTCTATCGAAGGACCCGGAAAGTTACGAGAGGACCTACGGCAATTTGCCCGATCTGTGTTTCGGGGAGGGATCTGTCCTGAATGGACAGAGGATCGAGGGATGCAGGGTCCCGATGTTCCCGGAATTGTTGTTGCCCAATGCGGGAGGCGAGCTGATGATCGTTGACAGAGCGAACAGGATCCTGGATTCGGTAGCCTGGGGAATTAGCATTGACAACAGCATCGGAACCCCCTCCAAGGATGTCGTTATCGGAAGGGATATATGGGCGAATGGAACGAAAGGAGGTTGGCGTGCCCTCGGCCTTGGCTCGGACCCGATCTTTCGATGGTCACGGGAGAGAAAGGATGCTTCGACGGCGCTCTTTCAGGGTTCTCTCGAGAACGGACTGGAATGGTTGATCGGTGAAAACGATATCATCTTGATAACCCCCGTTCTTGACAATGGGGGGGTAATATCAATTCTTTCCGATCACCTCTCAAGAGGTCGTGGTTTGAAGATCTTTCTGACCTGCGAACCATGGTCCCTCTTGGGCGAAGCCGATGAGATGCTGCATCCTGTCTCAACAAGGGCAGGTTATGCAAAATATCTTCTCGGCAAGGGGGCAAAGATCCATACATCGGACATTGGACAGGTCGCCGGTTCGTCCCTGTTCGTCAGCGGTGACAGGATATTGACGGTCCTGGGACCTCTCGAGACTGCAGTGACCGACAGGGATGCATCCGGTCTGTACTGTTTCGGTGTTGAACTTGGAGCAAACTGGGCAGACACCATTGAGGTGCTATACGACCGCTTTTTGCTTTTATCAAGCGATGACCTCGCTGGCTTAAGTCTTGTACAGCCCATCGAACCTTTGGATGTGACGACAGGCCAGGGGGGATCCGGAACGACCCTCATACCGCGATCCGTGGACCTTAGCATTGGGTCGTTGCAGGATCCGGTCCTTTCGGATGAGGATGATGATAAAAAGGTAAGGATATACCATTCGGAGGGGCCACTGGATATGGGATACCTGCTTGGCCTGGCCCGTTCGGGATACCATGTCGAGCTGATGCTCGGTCTGAAATGCCTTGAGGTTCTTGGCCGCGGCTCCCGGATGGAGGTCTCGAACGTTTCCGAACGGATCATGGCATCAAGGCACATTCTCTCGATCGGCATGCTTTCCGAGGACCTTCTGATGAGGGCTGCCGGATCACTGCTGGCTTCCGAGGAGCTTGGTCTTGATATGGAGATCAGGATAGGTGATGTGGGCTCTGGAATTCACTTCCAGGGGTCTATGATGACCACTAACTCCGAGGTCAGAATGACCCTGCCCTGGGTGTGCGGGGGAGGAAGTTTGAGAGCTCTTGTGCTTACCGGGGACACCCAAAAGGAAATAATGGACCATCTCTCGGAGGAATGGGAGAGGTCCAAACCATTCCCCTGGGGTTTGATAGAAGGTGTCGAACCGATAGCAGGGGAATGCCCATCCGTCAGGATAGGGGAGGTCTATTATGACACTTATATTACCAACGACCTTGACGAGTACATCTGCCTCGAAAATATCGGGACGGCTCCGGTCGATATTTCAGGGTTCATGGTCAGCGATGATGAGGGACTCTGCATACATTCGGATGGGACCGTGGTATTGGGAGATCTGAACTTGGGTCCCGGCGAAAGGATATTCATTACGAGGAATGGTTCCGACTTCACGTCCCAGAACGGCCTCCTCCAACATTTATCCTGGGGTTCCAAAGAAAGAACATGTGTACTTACCTCCCGCGGCATCATGAAGCTGGCCAACAACAACGACACGGTCATGCTCAGGGACAGTAGAGGATATGTGGTCGATACCGTGACCTGGGGGTCAGCGTTCATCCCTGAGGGGGTGTGGGCCACACATGAAAGTGGGAGATGGACCGGGCCCCCCTGCCCTGACCTGGGGTGGGGCAAGGTCCTGTTCCGAACCAGGGAAAAGGATACCAACTGCAGGGATGACTGGTTGTCCCTCCGGCCAAGATATCCGGGCCAATCCCGGTTCGAATTGTTCGATATAGCAGAGTACCAGGAACTGACAGTCGGAGTATGTCCTGATTCAAGCTCCGAGGTCCTCTGTCAGGCTCTGGAGGATGCAGAGAACCAGGTTCTTGTGAACGTATACGAGATCACCTCTGAATGGATAACCTCCAGATTCATAGGACTGCACCAGAGAGGTTTAAAGGTAAGGGTTCTGCTTGAGGGAAACCCTGTGGGGGGTTTGAGCTACAGCGAGGAGGTCTGCATCTCTCGAATGGTCAATGCCGGGATCGAGGTGAGAAAGATGATCACCGATACCGGGCGCGGCATCAGGGACAGATATCGTTACGATCATGCGAAATATATCGTGATCGACGGGGATTCGGTATTGTTGAGCACGGATAACTTCAAGGATACATCATTTCCCCGGCCAGGAAGCAAGAGCCATACCGGAACAAGGGGATGGATCGTGAACCTGAGGTCGATGCCCCTTGCTGATGATCTCACGAATGTCTTTACAGAGGACTGGGACGGCCCAGACATCGAGGTGTGTGAGGCCTTGCTGGATGTCGAGGGGCTCCTGGAGGTCGACCAGGTCAACCAGGAACCTTTAACCGTATTCCGAGCGTGGTACGAGCCGGTGCATTCCAGTATTGTGGGAACAAGCCAGGTCCTGGTCTCTCCGGACCATCTATACCTTGAAGATAACCCGCTGCTCGATCTGATACGACGTTCGGAAAGTGAGATCATCCTGGAGCTGATGGACATTGAATTGGAATTCCTGGCGGGCAGTATCGGCAGAATGTCCATTCCAACCATACATATCGATGATCTTGAACATTACGGAGCAAATGCCATGAATCCTTATCTCGAAGAATTGATCCATGCAGCTAACAGGGGCGTGAACGTCACACTTCTCCTTGACGGATCGGATTTCAACGGGGATGGGGTTCCTGACGCTCAAGTTAAGGCGAGGCAGATCGATGATGTCATCGATAAGTGCGGTGCTTCTGACAATTTCCATCTGATGATGCATCCCTCTCCTCATTACGGCCTTGAGGGTGATATCAATATGATCCATACCAAGGGAATGATAGTGGATCGTTCCTGGATATGGATATCATCGTTCAACTGGGGGCCTACCTCCGGACTGGAGAACCGGGAGGCCGGTGTTCTAATAGCATCTCACGATGCCGCGGAATATCTCAGAGAGGTGTTATTCTACGATCTAGGGGGTTCTGTTGGATCCGAGTTGGAGCTCAGGAAGGTATGGTCATTTGGAGCCTTCGATGGAGAGATGATATCCCATATCGAGGTGGGTCTTGAGGTCTTCTGGATGGGGGAAGGTGACCTGACGATCGAACTCCACAGTATGCGGAGGTCCGCCGGAGAGACCCGGCTGATCAAGACCGTTGTCCTGAACCATGGATTTGAAGGGATACTGGTCCTGGAATGCCAGGAGGTGGAAGGTGAGAAAAGTGATCTTTTCATCATCCGTGCTGTCAAGAACGGTCTGGCTTACGATGCGGCAGCCTTCGAAATTTCGGAGCCGATGGAGAGGAGCAAATGGTCCAGTAAGGGATTTCTCGGGAACCATTGGGTACCCATATTACTGATATTCTTACTATCGGTTTCCATCTCCATGATAAAGGCAGTAGCTCACAAGAGAAGGTCTTACATCGAGGAGTGATGCCAGGTGTTTCTTCGGAGGTCTTTAGGCAAACTTTATTATTGCCCTTCTTGATAAGGGCAGTGATCCATTATATCGGCCAGTTGGGGATGGATATGTTCGAGGTAAACGTAAAGGTTGAAACATTGAGAAGTGTGTTTTCGATACTCACACCTATTGTTGGTGAGATCAAGCTGAAGGCCGATGAGGAAGGGTGGAAGATCAAGGCAGTGGACCCGGCCCATGTGGCCATGGTCGATCTGACGCTTTCCAAGGAAGCTTTCGATAGTTATGATGTCGAACCTATGGAACTGGGTCTCAACGTGGAAAGACTCCTTGAGCACCTTAAAGGAGGCAGGGCGGACGAGATAGTGATGATGAAGCTCGACGGTGACAACAGGCTTGTTGTTTCCATGTCAAACCTGACCTTGAAACTCCCTCTCGTCGATGCATCGGGCTTCTCCGATCCAAAGGTGCCGAACCTTCAACTGCCGGTGGGATTGAAGTTGAATTCCGGAGAACTTCAGAAAGGCCTCAAGGTTTCCGCCTCCATCTCGGATTATATTACCCTGGACTGTTCCGAGGAAAGACTTGTCATGACCTCGTCCGAGGACCTGTCCTCCATGACACTTGAACTTTCAAAGGACGAGCAGTTCGAGACCGTTGTGTTCGAAAAACCTGCAAAGAGCTCTTTTTCCCTGGATTACTTCAGCCAGCTGATGAAAGGTGTTGGTCCCAACCGGGACATCGTGCTGAATATTGGCAACAGCTATCCTCTGAAGATGGAATTTGATTTCTCCGAGGACCATGGACATGCAAGGTACCTTCTGGCGCCAAGGATAGAAAGCTCCTGATGCTTCAGTCGAGTTCTATTGTCTCAACGGTGTCCGGTGGCTTCGAGGTCCTGAACCTCTTGAAGATAAAGGCGGCGAACTTGAACCGGTAAAGGTTCAGGAGGATGTATGCCACAAAGAAAGGTATAGATGATAGAAAGATGATCATCGGCGCCCGGCCCCAATCATAATAGTTGTCGTTGCCCAGGATGATCCTGTCGATGAGAAAGACCAGAAGTTCCGAGGCTGCAAGAAGGACCAGCAGGATCCCGATGGTAAGCGTCAATCCGGAAAAAATTACATTTAGGATGTGAAGGAACCCGGACCTTTTAGGGCTGCGCCCTTTGGGTCGGCCGGACCTTGACTTCGAGGCCATTTTATCTGACACTCCGATGTTTGCTAGTGTACGATACTATTTGATTTTTCCCATTTCCCGGACCAAATATTTGACCATTTCCGGGATGTTCACGGCGTAAGGTCCTGTAGCTCATCCTCTCCGGACGAAGGGTGGGGGGCGGGTCCGGTCTGTTCGTTATTCGGTGTTGACCCGCTCATTTCCACAACTTCAGACCTTCTCTTGTTCCTGAATATGAAAAATACCGCGAGGGCAGCAAATGCAGCGAGCACCAGAACAATGATCAATAGGACCCACCAGAGAGGGAACGCATCATCACTGCCCGAAGTAGGTTCTGTCTCTTTCAGTTCGATCCGGACCAGGAACGAGTTATCCCCTTCCAGGAGATCTCCCGTCGAAGAGGTCCCGTTGAAGCTGGCGTAATAATCACCTTCGATGAGCCCTTCCAAGAGAAATACCATGATCGTATCATTGATCGGGGTGCCGATGAAGGAATGTACTCCATTCTCATCTACAAGCACCATGACCATGCCGGGTGATGCGGCTTCCGAGAGATGAAGTGTGACTTCTGCGATCGGTCCACGGACGAAAAGATAGGACGACCGGATATTCTCCATGCTCTGTCCGTTCACCTTGAGGATCTCGAAGGCGGCCTTTATCACGTATCTGAACTCCTGCAGGATCGCTGGCTCACCGGTCATGTCCTTCAGGGCTTCGGTTATCCTCAAGGTATAGCCCTTGCCTCGGTCAAGAGGTCTGACCGGGGTCACGATAACTGTCCTATCATCAACAGGCTCTATCACGATATCCACCTCCAGGCCGGAAGCGGAGATAAGGAATATTCCCGAATTGGCGGTCGACAGGTCGATCGGTTCGTTGAACGTAAGCCTCAAGGACGATCCCGGAGGGATCCCTTTTTCATCGGGAACCGGAATGATACCTTCGACAGCGGGAGGGACACCATCGGAGACCACGGTCAGGAGAAGCTCATCCAGATCAACGTTGCCTGAGGGATCGGTCACCTTCAGGAGGATACGCACTTTTCCCAGATCAGTAGCATTGAATGTGACGTTCATCCCGAAGAACATCATGTCAGGACCCTTCAGGATCCAGGTGAAGTTCGCTCCTTGGGGGAAGTTCGGGTTGTTGTCTGATGACAACCATGCTGACAGGTTGACGGGGCTCCCTTTTATGACGATCATATCATCTCCGGCCACAGCTGTTGGGACGGTGATATCCAGGACCGTGAGGTTGAAGGAGACAGACATCGAATTGCCACCAGTGTCCGTCAGGGAAAGGACCACGATATAATTCCCCGGGATATAGACCTTGAATTCCACGTGGATCCCCTCTACAATGATCTTCTGGGGTCCGGATATATTCCAGAGGAAGATACCGACCTGTTCTATCAGGGGATCGTTGTCCCGGACACCTTTGGCCCTAAGCTCGATCGGTGAATCCTCGTGAACATGGAGGTCGCCGAGACCGTCCATTGTGGGGGCCTCATCGTCCTTGACATCCATATGCGAATTTTCGGAATCGGAATTGCCTGCCGCATCGGTAACGGTCAGCATGATGGACAATGGTCCCGGTCTGGACAGATGCAAACCCGGTTCCGGACCATAAAGGAGAATTTCCTCGCCCCAGAATGAAAGGGACCATGTGAAATTTACAACGCCTGAGAGCCTTGAATCCGGTCCGATATCGTAGGAACCACTGCCATCAAGCATGAAGGATGTGGAGGTAAAGGCATCGATACCGGCAATGACCGCAACAGGATCGTCCGGATCGTAAACCAGATAGAGGGGGACCGGAGCCTCGTTAGGTCCGTTCCCGTATCTGTCATATACACTGACCAGGAACTCATTGACCCCGGGGGACAGCTCGATAAACCCTTCGAAGTTGCCTTCATCATCTGCCGATAGTGTCCATATGGTCTGATCATCCCTGGAGATGACCGCACTGGATAGTTCCTCGGTCACTCCGAAGAGATGATAGATCGATATGTTCAGGGATATCTCCGTCTCCGAACCGATATCAAGCAGTGGGGGTGGAGTATTATCTGTCAGATAGCGGGCCAGAGGGAGGGTTAAATTGCGGTTGTTTACTTCATCCACAGCGGCTGCCCTTATGATGATCCATTCTC
>JAFGJI010000223.1 GCA_016929175.1 Thermoplasmatota archaeon
CCCATTGAAGAGGTCATGAGAGAGCATCCCGAGCTCATCGGGTCGTTCAGGACATTCCCTTCAATGAACAGCTGTACGTATTCGGAAGGCCTTGGTGACGTTCTCCACGCGGCCATCATGGCGAACGATACCCGGAGGATAGAAAGTTACAGGAGTATACTCCTCAATGCCTCGATGTTCATACTGAACCTGATGTACGATCTTGACGATGCGTTGAACCTTTCCCAGCCGCACCTGACCATCGGCGGTTTCAGGCATGATCTTGATGACAGGGTGAACACCGAGATGCAGTGGCAGTCCAGATGGATCAGGATCGATTACACCCAGCACGCCATAGGAGCACTGTTCCGTATGCTGGAAAACATCCCCCCGGATGCGATAGCAGGTCACTTAGGGTCCACCTGAAAGAGGATCTTGTATGTTCCTGTCAAGCCTATCCATCGGACCGTGTTATCCTGTCATATTTGCGCATTCCTATCTTCCTGAACCACCCGATCATATCTTCCAGTCCGGATCTGAGGTCCACCTCGGGCTTCCACCCGGTAAGGTTTCCGATCAAGGTGATGTCAGGTATGCGAATGGCGGGTTCGTATGGATATCTTTCAACGAACTGGAAGTTCTCGGGCAACCCGAGGATCTTCGAGACCATTCCTGCAAGGTCAAGTATGGATGTGGGATCCGGATAACCAATATTGATGCTCATACCGGTTATGTCTTTCTTCAACAGCAGGGCCAATGCGTTCACCAGATCATCTATGTGACAGAAAGACCTGACCTGTCTTCCATCACCATGGATCCTCAGCGGCATCCCCCTCAGCCCCCAGATGCAGAAATTTGGAATGACCCTACCATAATTCGTCATAAGGTCCATGTTCGGCCCGTAGATGTTGAAAGGACGGATTATGAGATGCTTCAGTCCTTTCCTCGCGCAGAGGTTGATGGCCATCTCCTCTCCGAAACATTTGCCCACCACGTAGGGACTGCGCTTCTGGTTGAGGACTATCCTGCCCGGCAGGGATTCGGACAGGTTATTATAGGGTATTGGATCGTAATTGCCGTATACCTCGGAGCTGGAGAAGAAAACATACCTGGCCTTGCTCCTCCCGGCGATGTCTATCACGTTCCGGGACCCATCCGAGTTGACCAGCAGGGTCTCCACGGGGCAGGTTTCGTAATCGGTGGGATTGGCTATGGATGCAAGATGGAGGACAAGGTCGAACCCTCTTCCGGCCTTTTCAACGACCGAGGGATCGGTGATATCCATTTCCAGCAGGGACAATCTCCTATCGTTGGCTAGCCCTTCGATGTTCCTGCGGCTGCCGGAAACGAAATTATCGATCACCATTATCCTCTCGACACCCTCCTGCTCCAGCAGATATCCTGCTAGATTGCTGCCTATGAAACCTGCGCCTCCAGCAATGAGAATGTTCCTGTACCCTGATGCTGTCCCAAGCCTCTCCATCACCATTTTACTACCTTCTCATCCCTGTGGAAACGAGAACAATGACATCGCCAGCTCTATAAATGAAGAGTGATGCTGGATTTATAATTTTCCCGAAAAGGACTTTAACTAAAAGCCCGAGAGGGTCCTCCCCTTCTTTATTAACGGGAGCAGGACGTTCAGGGGACGACCAGCGATGGAACAGATAAATAATTCAAAGGAGTTCCCCGCAACGCGGGAAAAGGTCTCTCTCCTGGTCTGCCCCGGTTGAAGTGATACATCATGAAGATCGCCATCTTTCACAATTATCTGGACAATATCGGTGGCGCGGAGGTTGTCGGACTCACACTGGCCAGAGAGCTGGGAGCTGATATATATTCCACGAATATCGATATGGACAGGATAGAGAAGATGGGGTTCAAGGGTCTGAACATCACATCCATCGGCAAGGTTCCCGTCAATGCACCATTCAGGCAGCAACTTGCTCTTTGGAAGTTCCGCGGATTCGATCTGGGCGACAAATACGACTTCTATATTATCGAAGGGGATTGGGCCATGTCAGGAGCCGTGAACAACAAACCGAACCTCTGGTACGTCCACTCACCCATAAGGGAGATCTGGGACCTCTACGAGTTCACCAGACAGAACAACATCCCTCCTCTGCAGAGACCACCTTTCGATCTATGGGTCCGATACAACCGGCACCTCAACAGGAAATATGTACATCATGTTCAGGCCCTGGCATGCAACTCCAAGAACACCTGCTGCAGGGTGATGAAGTATCTGGGTAGGAAGGGCGAGGTGATATACCCCCCGATAGAGACTTCCAGGTTCGGATACGCCACCAATGGCGACTACTGGCTGTCCGTTAACCGCCTCATAAGCCACAAAAGGGTGGACATTCAGATCAAGGCCTTCTCGATGATGCCCCATGAGAGGCTTATAATCGTGGGATGCTACGAGAGGTCCAAACATTTCCAGGAATATGCCCGCTATATCGAAGGGATCAAACCTCGTAATGTCGAGATACTGCACTGGGTTTCCCGGGAAGAACTCATAAAGCTCTATGCAAACTGCAAAGGGTTCATCACAACTTCCAAGGACGAGGATTTCGGAATGACACCCGTGGAAGCCATGGCCTCCGGGAAACCCGTTATCGC
>JAFGJI010000224.1 GCA_016929175.1 Thermoplasmatota archaeon
ATGAAGAGGGCGCTCATTCCCCCGTAGATCAGGACTATCAGGGAGATCGGCCATTTTCGTATTATTATCAGCGGGAAGAATATCTCGTCCCTGGGATAGAGATACCACAGGGCGCCGAGCGTGCCGAATATGCATCCGGAAGCCCCGATGGATACGGTATCCATGGTATGTCCCAGGTATCCGAAAGGGGATATGAAGAGAACGACGGCGCCAGCGATCATACCGGATCCGAAGTATATGACAAGGAAGCGGTCGTACCCGACCCTCTGCTCCAGCTGAGTGCCGAGGATCACAAGCCCCAGGAAATTGAACATCAGGTGGAAGAAATCGGAATGCATGTAGGTCGCTGTTATGAACTGATATACCGAGTAGTTCTCCACCATCGACCGGGGAAAAAACCCAAGGTCCTGCAGGATCGTGTACCTATCCGGAGGGGAGATACCCGAGAGGAAGGGTATATCGTATACGAGATCAGAGGTCATGAGAAAATCAATCACGAAGACCACTATGATCGAGACAGAAATGACAGTGGTAGCGGAAGCCTTTTTTTTCCAGGGGAGAACGATCGCAAGAAGGAACGATACCGCTATCACGATGAAGAGAACGAGCGACGGGGTCGAAGAAAAAATATCAAACATCTCCCTTCAAACCCCCTTTCATGGCTTTTCCTGATGATCTGTCAAGCGGATAGCCCCTTACATCGATCTCTCCCGATGCCACCCTTGTTGAGGATATTCCGATCCCGTTGCGGTCGGTCACCATTCCAACGACGAACCTCTTCAGCGGAGGGATGCCCTTTCTTGACCTCTCCTCATCTATCTCGTCAACGGTGTGCTCCGTTTCCTCCGATACCACGATGGAATCGATCTCCGGTATGGTCGCGAACCCGTACCTGTCATTGATCTCTAACAAGGTGTAAGGAACGGAACGCTCACGGGACAATCCGTCAAGCACGTTCATCAGGACCGCTTTCCTGCTCTCGAAAGGCTCCACAGGCCTCTTCCTGCCCCTTTTTGCCATCTCGTCCGATGTCAATCCGACCCACACTTTTCTTCCCCTTCTGAAGGCCTCCCTCAGCAATTCGAGGTGACCGGAATGGAGGGGGGAGAATGTCCCTCCGACGCAGATGTTCAACACTTGCTCTTCCATCGGTCCTCTCCTGCCTGTTAGTTCGCGAGTATCAGAACGTAGAACAAGAGAAGGAGGGCTATCCCTATGAACGGGAGGTAGGTCATGAGCTTCTTGCGCTTCAGCATCCTGTCCCACTCCGCCTGGCATCTGTCCGAGCAGATGTCCCTGTCCACGGGGATCGAAACCCCGCAGTTGAAACAATGCTTGTGAGGCTGGGTAATGGGTGCCGCAGGTCCTTCTTCCCCGGATGCTGCCCTCTGAACGGTGACCGGTCTCTTCCTCTTTCCTGATCTCTTCGGTGGTTTTCCAGGCATCTGATCATTCTCCCGGGGCGATCACCGTCCCATGCGTCCGTTCACCCGAGATGCAACTAAGGAGGTTGGAGATGTCCCGACCGTCAAGTATCATCGTCCGTATCCCCGCCCGGTGTATGACCGAAGCAGCGAGAGGGTCCATGACCGAATGGGAACCGGCACCCCTCACAGTACCGGATACGAGTTCGACGAGTTCCTTCGAGGTCATCTCGGGTATCCTTTCTGCATCAGTGTCCTTCTTGGGGTCGGCGGTATAGGCACCGTCCACGGCGGTGAGGTTGATGAACAGGTCTGCCCTCCACATCTCCGCGATCAAGGCGCTCACCGCATCGGTAGTATGTCCGGGATGTGTCCCTCCGCCGATGGTGAACTTTTTGGCCGAAGCCCCTATGATGGCTTCCTCCAGAGAGGTGAACGGTCTTGGATACACATCCACACATTTGAAGGCCCCGATGATCAGCCATGCATTCATCCTTGTGGCCAGTATGCCCATGCTGTCAAGGGTCGCCTCATCCAACCCCACCCGTCTGCCTATCGAGATATGGTCCCTTGCCAGTTTGCCTCCGCCGGTAACGATGATGAACCTCACGTCATCGGAAACGGACGCGAGGCCCTCCACCAATTCCCTTATGTAGGCTTCGTCATCTTCGCCCTTGACAAGGATGGAGCCCCCAAGGGATATCACGACCTTCCTCAATGTGGTACCTCCATCATTCAGGTCCGGAAAGTGCCTGAGGTCTTTATTAAAGCTTACTACTCAATCCAGAAGATCTGTCAGGTCTCCGGCAGCGGCCTGCCTTGGCGGAAGGGACTGGGGTTGTTCCCCGGTCGGCTGCTCCATCTCGGCTTCGGCGGGCAGGCTTCCGGCTCCTCCGAAGATATCATCCAGGTCACCCTCCCCGCCCGGTGGCGGGAGTACGGGTAAAGTTGGACCCGGTGCAGCCATTCCTGGCTGCTCGACAGGCGGCAGGTTGGCATACAGGTCCTGACCTTCGTAGATGTTCTTCTGCATCTCTTCAGCCATCTTCCTGCGCATCTCCTCTTCCTCTGCCCTCTTCCTGTTGCGTTTAACCATCAGGAATATCAGACCGAAGATCAGAATGAGTATTATCAAAAACAGCAGGATCAGCAGTATGATGAAGAGAAGGAAGTTCTTCTTGACCCATGATCCATCATCCTTCGGTTCGACCTGTACATTCGGGTCAAGGGGATCCCAATCCTCCCCGTCTTTTACCCCGTCATTGTCAGTGTCGGGGTCCCTCGGATCGGTCTCGTTAAGGAATTCCTCCAGATTGCTCAGACCGTCACCGTCGGAATCGACCGAAGCATCCTCGGGATCGTACTCATTGAACGAATGCTCCCTCTCCCAGACGTTGGGGAGACCATCCCCATCAAAGTCATCATCGTTGCGGACACCGTTGACTGTGATGGTCAACTGGACCTGTTTCGAGTTGCCGGCATTATCGGTGACCATCAGGGTGATCGTATAGGTGCCTGCGGCCGGGAAATCCCATTTTCCGGACATGCCCTCGTGATCGACCTGGAAACCGTTGGAAAAATCGAAGTCCCACTGATAGGTCAGGGTATCGTTCAAGTCGGTATCCGGGTCGAGAGCCGTCTCGGCAGAGAAAGGTATCTGATAGAGTATCGGAAAGACCTGACCGTCGGTTGGTGTCACGACCCCCACATAGATCGGCGGATCATTGACATTTATCACCCTGATGCGGATAGGAAGCACTGTCATTATATCCGGGCTTTCCTCGTCCTCGAGTATTATCTCCGTATCGATGGGCGGGTATTCCGGTTCGTAGGTCGGCGGATATCCGTACCTCTTCTCGGCCAGGAAATGCAGGTAAGCCATCGTGGGATCATCAGGATCGATGTCAAGGTAGGTGCCCTCTCCCATGGTGAGGTTGCACTTGAAGAATATCTGGGTCTGCTCTCCAATGGTGATATCAACGTCCTCGGCCTTGATGGTCAGATTGAACTCCTCATGTTCGTAAACGGTAAAAACATATCTCCCCTGGATGCCGCCGGTGAGGTCCACCCTCTTCGTCGAATTCTCGACATAGAGGAAATGCGGGTTGTCGATCACATTGCTGACGTTGAACCACAGGACCTGTTCGACGATGCTCTCCGTGTCGTTGACCCGGAGAATGACCCGGTGGGACCCGACCTGATCGTTGGTCGGCCTCCAGTAGACCCTGTCCTC
Source organism: Thermoplasmatota archaeon (assembly GCA_016929175.1). Lineage (GTDB taxonomy): Archaea > Thermoplasmatota > Penumbrarchaeia > Penumbrarchaeales > Penumbrarchaeaceae > JAFGLL01. The sequence continues at coordinate 3,658 of JAFGJI010000224.1, forward strand.
CTGGACGTAGAGCCATGATTCATCTTCCGGATCGTCGTAGACCAGCGAGAAGGTGAGGTGCATCCTGAGATCGTCCGGGTCGTCGGCAAGGTCCTTGGCGACCAGCCTGGTGAACCCGTCATCATCCTGTTCGAGCATGTAGGCGAAGTTGGCGTTGGGCCGTCCCTGCGGGGGTATCGTCGGCAGGTCGTTCACTGGAGCCACGTAAAGTCTGAGCACGAGCTCTTCGGATTCCAGTCCTCCGCTGTCGGTCGCCCTTAGGACAATGGCGTTCGCAGCGAATGTTTCCAGATAATGGTTGAAGTCCTTGAAGGGGGTTATCTTCAGCACCCATCCCTGCGGATAGAGCCCGGATGAGTTCACCAGCTCGGCCTTGTATGTTTCGAAGTAGGTCACAGAGGACAGCCACTGCCCTCCGGCGGTCTTCATTGTGATGTTCAGAGGCTCATCGTCATAACCCCCCTCCACGTCCTCGTCCATGAACCATTCGTAGATGTTCTCTATGTAGGTCACCTGGTCCTCCGGTATGGTGATGGAAGTGTTGTCGAGGACTATGAAAGGCTCCCTGTTGAACTGTTTCACCCTGAAGGGGAAGGTGCCATTGGATTTGATCTCCCGGCTGTCGGGGGCCCGGTCATACATAAATATGGGCACCACGTAATTATCCTGTGGGATCCAGGAAGGGACCTTCACGGTGAACTCGTAGTAGGCGATGGTGTTGTCGGTCTCGTGATACCCCGTGGGTAGGGCCATGGTCACCTTGTTCAGACCCACCATGGTGAGGTCGCATTCGAGATCGATCAGGTCCCCCGCATTGTCGAGGTCCTGGACCGTGATGTTGATCGTGCAGGTCTCGTTGTTGTTCCTGACCGGATTGGGGCTCATGCTGACCGGACCCATCATGGGAAGGTTGTTGGGGGGGAACGTCGTCAGTGCTACTATCACATTGTTGCCGACGTAGACCAGTTCCTCGTAGGTCGAGTTCCCGTCAAGTTCTCCGATGGCCACATCCTTGATGATGTGGGACGAGGGGAGAGTGCCCACCTGCGTCTCGAAGACCTTCATCACCGTGAACCGTACCGGGATGGCGGACCTTCCCGCGAGGACCGAAAGGCCGTATTCTGCGGGTGCGTTGAAGGGATTCTCGTCCGACCAGTCATCCTGCTTCGAGTATGCAACTACATCATCGGCACCCGTATTGTCCAGATTTCCGACGGCAATGCCCCTGAACTGGTAATTGTAATCCTCCGAGTAGGCTGCGGAAGGTGAATAAAAACCGAACTCATCCAGACTGGGATTCCTCTTCTTGATGATGTAGAGCTGAGCGTCGCAATATGGAGGATTCACGTTCCTGTTGTCGTTGATGGATATCGCCACATCCAGGGGGAGGTCTCCGTGGAAATTACCCACCTCGAGTGCGTAAGGGATCGTGGGGAAAGTACCGTCCCCCTGCATGGCATTGCTGGGGTCCAGATCGTATTCGACCCCCCAGCTGGCTCCCGTTCCCGTATGGAACCTGGCCCTCACCTCTATCATGAACCATGCGTTGTTGTAGACCCCGCCGTAGGTGTAAACGATATCGGGGTGGCTGTCCATATTGAAATCCGCGAACCTTACGAAGCATGCTATGTTCCATGAGGAGGGGGTCGCCCTTGTATGGATATTGCTCCTGGCAAGGCCAGTGCCGCTGTATGTCAGCAGGGAGACCTGGATCGTCTCGCCGTTATTGGACGAGTCACCGTCCGTGTCCCGATTGTATATGACCATGGTGTCGATGTCACCGTCACCATCGACATCCGCCGTGTCGAGATCGTACTTGCCGTCCGTCCAGAACCATCCACCGATACCGCTGATCTCGAACTGGCCGTAGAAGACATCGTCGAAATCGTAATAGGTCTCCAGGGTGAAGCCCGTTCCGGTGTTCTCCAGATAGAATACCCTCATGCTTCCGATGGTCGCGTCCAGTCCTCCGACCTCATTGGCCAATGCATACTGGTCCTGCCCTAGGGCTATGATGTCCCTGTCGTTGTCGTTGTCGTAATCCACCACCTTCACCTTGGTGATGTAGTAACCCGCAAGAGTGATGCTCTTGTACAATGTCATCCCGAAGTTCGCACCCGAGCCTCCGTTGTTCGTGTAAACATGTATGGCCCCGTTCGTACCTATCACGACATCATCGTTGTTCCGGTTGTCCACATCACCCGCATCCACACAGATGGCCTCCGATGAGAGCGTCGCCACCTGCTTCAGTACGGGAGTGTAACCGTACCTTGAGGGGGGTTCGTTCCATGAGAGATCATCGGCCTGAGCACCGATGGGGAAGGGGAATACCATTATCATTGCCAACGCGACAGCCAAAGTAAAAGACGGTATGAGCCTCATGCTGTTCACCCGGTCCGAGATCGCTCCGACCAGGGTCGGACCTGGTCGGGGGGATTGTGCTGGTTCATATAACATTATGGTATAATACTATTTCGTGAACGGGGATAAGGGGTGGCTGGACCTGTTTAGGCAGGACCTGCGATATCATGGAACCGGCCTCCCGAGCAAAGCTTATAAACCACCATCTTCTGTTGGGCACTTCACTCCAGCGCATATACCGGTGAAATAAATGGCAAAGCTGACCCCAAGGCAGAGATACGATTTCAAGAGGACCATCGAGGAGCTCGAGAGCTACAGGGGAAGGGCCACAGAGCTGATCACACTCCTCATCCCGCCCACAAAGCAGATCCCGGATGTTACCAATTATCTGCGGAACGAGCTGTCCCAGTCCTCGAACATCAAATCCAAATCCACACGCAAGAACGTCATGGCCGCCATTGAATCGATACTGTCAAGGTTGAGGAACATACGCTTCCCGCCGGAGAACGGAATTGGCTTCTTTGTCGGTCATGTACCCGTCGGGGCCGATCAGACCAGGATGGTCGCCCACGTGGTCGAACCACCCTCTCCCCTTCCGACCTTCATGTACAGATGTGACAGCTACTTCTATCTCGACCATCTCAGGGACATGATGACCGAGGACGAGATATTCGGTCTGCTGGTGATAGACCGCAAGGAGGCCACGATCGGATTTCTCAGGGGAAAGAGGATCCTGACCGTGAAGAACATACAATCCCTGGTCCCTTCGAAGCACGGGAAAGGAGGGCAGTCCAGCGTCAGGTTCGAGAGATTGATAGAGATAGCGGCACATGAATACTTCAAGAAGGTGGGTGAGCTCTGCACCGAGACGTTCCTGGGCGAGGTGGACCTCAAAGGAATACTCGTCGGCGGACCCGGTTCCACCAAGGATTTCTTCGTGAAGAACGATTTCCTGCATCACGAACTGGCGAAGAAGGTACTGGACACCTTCGACACGGGTTATACGGACGAATCCGGGCTTTCGGAACTGATCGAAAAGGCAAGATCAGCCCTGCAGCATCTCGAGGTTTCCCATGAGAAGGAGCTCATGGAGAGGCTGTTTACCGAGATACGCAAGGAAGATGGCGGACTGGCAGCATACGGGGAAGAACAGGTAAGGGGTGCACTGAATGCCGGAGCCGTGGACCTGCTCCTGATGTCCGAGGGTATGAAGACATGCAACCGGACCTTCGAGTGCCCGGGATGCGGTAAGAGCTACGAGGTCCACCAGGGCAAGGAGGAGGAGCCGGTTTACAGCTGCCCGGAGGACGGCTCCGGCTGCGATCTTGTCAGGGAGGAGGATATCGTTGAGGAGTTCGAAAGGATCTGCGAGATGTATTCCTCGCAGCTCGAGCTGATATCCACGGATTCATCGGAAGGGAACATGCTGCTCAAGGCTTTCGGCGGCATGGCCGCCATCCTGAGGTACCGGTTCTCTGTCTAGGCCAAGCTTCCCTCTTCAAGGATCTCCTTGACCGATCTCAGGTTCATCCTGTTCTTGACCTTCTTCCTCTCCCTGAGGAGTTCGATAATCTTCTCATCGAATTCCGAGTTGGGGTATATGGTCTCGGAAGGCTGCATCCCCGTGTTCTCCTCCTTATCCAGCCAATCCATCATGGCCTGTCTTATTACCTGTGAGGGGTTGTAGCCCCGGTCCCTGCAGTAGGAGAAGAAACGGTTGGCATCATCCGCGAACTCCTGCGTTACCACTATGTGTATCGGGTCACCGGGCTTGTAATTCCTCTGGCCGTTCTTGCCTCGAGCCATTTGCCAACCTTCCACGGAGACTAATCTTGGCCGGTCATATTTGATATTTACCCTATTCTTCGCTGATGAAGATATTCAGAAGATGCTCCGTTTCGTCCCTCTTATCTTTCAATTCCCCGAGAAATCCCCTCATATACTCGACGGCTTCCCTCTTGCATTGCCCGCACAGCCTCTCGCCGGAAAGACACTCCTCCTTTATCCTCTGTATCTCCTTCTCTTCCTTCACCGTGTGGAACAGCATGGTCTCGAACACGGAGCATATATCCGGGCGTCCTCCCTCCCTCCTCTGCTGCTCGGCGGTCTCTCTCCCACCGGTGACGGCTTTCATCAGTTTCCCGGCCGCTTCCTCCGGGGCATCGTCAAGGAAGATCGCGGTCTCGGGTTTGGATGAGCTCATCTTCTCGCCGGTGAGGCCTTTGATGAAGCGGTGATAGGTCGATGCGGGGGGAAGGAACCCGTATTCGCCTTCCTCCGCCTCAACACCAGCCATTGCCTCATCCATGGGGATGAGGTCCGACCTCGAAGCGCCTGTCAGATAGAGAGCCTTGTACGCAGGGATCATCTTGAAGTCCAGGAAACCCTCCTTTTCCAGGGATGCCTTTGCCCTCCTCAGGCGTCCCTCGACGTCATCATCGACCTTCACGAAAACGCCTATCCTGCCGTCAGAGGTCTCCGTGGCGTTGTAGGTCCTGAAGGAAGAAGCCAGGTCCCTGCACAGCCTCATATGCGGGTCCTGGTCGATACCAACGGGTACAACAACGGGGATCGGTCCGAGCTTGAGCTGCGGGTGCAGGATGTCGCCGGCCTGGAGAAGGGGTGCGTTCATATGCCCCATGTTCGTCTGGTCCGTGAAGCCGTAGATCGCCCTCATGGTCGACAGGTTCACCTTCTTTCCAAGGAGCAGTGCAAGGTCCTTTACCTCCTTCCTCCTGGATTGGAAATAGACCTCGAGCCCTTCCTTCCCGATCCCCAATGCCAGATAGTTGCGGACGTAGGACCCTATGGCGAGTTCCCTCGCTTTCTTCAAGGGCATGTTCCTTGTGGCGTATGATTCCAGATCGGCGATGCCCACGAAGACCCTGGCCCCGAATTCCTGCAGGTAGCTTATCTGGTCTATGACCATCTTGTGGCCGAGGTGCATCCTCCCCGAAGGCATCAGACCCGACATGATCGCAAAGGGTTCCCCCCTTTTTATCCTCCTGGAAACATATTCGAAACCCCTGTGGCCGAAGACGATCCTCTCCTTGAAAAGTCTCGGCTGCGTGTCGGGGTCCGACACCATGGCGGGATCGAAGGGTTCTATTCCGAACTCCTCCATCAGGTGGGAATAGTCATCGGTCTCCGAATACGACCATGGGTCCAGCATGTTGGTCCACCTCCAGGCTCGGGCTATATACCACATCCGGGAAGGAAGAGGACGATTATTTGATTTTTCCATCGGGCTTGAAAAGGGACCAATCAAAAACTGTTATATATTTCGGACCCTCATGTCGGGCGACCGAACGAATACTGGGGGCACCAGCAATGACAGAGAACAACACGGTTTACATCGGCAGAAAGCCCTCGATGAACTACGTTCTTGCAGTGGTAACACAGTTCAATTCAGGGGCGGAGCATGTCACGATCAAGGCCCGGGGAAGAGCCATCTCCAAGGCGGTCGATGTCGCGGAGATCGCCAGGAACAGGTTCCTCAAAGGTTATGACCTTGGTGACATCAGGATCGGAACGGAGAACGTGGAAGACGACGAGAAAGAAGGCGGCATCAACGTATCCTGGGTAGAGATAGTCATCAGGAAAGGGGTATAGCTCAAAGACCATGTAGAACGACCTTCTGGACGCCCTTCCAGAGGTTTTTTCATACCCAATTAATTATTAATAGTGGTTCCAGGATACCGCCTTCCTGCACCGCCAACAGATGTGCAATCCGGGTGAGTTCAAATGAAGATGCCGAGGACGATTAAGAGGTATTGTCCCTCTTGCAAGACGCACACAGCTCAAGAGGTCGACAGGGTCAAGAAAAGGAAGGCCAGTGAGCTTGCTTGGGGTCAGAGGCGCTTCAGGAAGGTGACATCCGGCTACGGAGGGTTCCCCAGACCGAAACCGGAAGGGAGAGAAAAACCTACAAAGAGGGTCAATCTGAAGTACACATGCAAGAGCTGTAAAAAATCCTGGCAGAGCCCGTCGATAAGGGCCAAGAGGTTCGAGCTCACGGAATGACGGGAGTGATCATCATGACAGGACCCAGAAGCAAATTCCTCAAGGTGAAATGCGGAGACTGCGGAAATATCCAGACAATATTTGACCGGACCAATATCCGTATCAGCTGCACGGTGTGCGGTGCCACCATGGCCACCCCCAAAGGCGGAAAGGCCGAGATCAAGGGCGAGGTCCTTGGGAGGGTGGATACGGACCTTGAACAAGGAGGTTAGAACAGATGGCACAGGCCAACGACATGCCGGATGAAGGAGAACTGGTGGTTGCCACCGTTAAACAGGTCAAGAACTTCGGTGTGGTCGTTGAGCTTGATGAGTATCCGGGGAAAGAAGGCTTCATTCACATTGCCGAGGTCGCATCCGGCTGGGTCAAATACATTCGCGATCACGTGAGGGAAGGGCAGAAGGTCGTATGCAAGGTCCTTGGCATAGACGAGAGAAGGAAGAACCGGACAGTTGACCTATCTTTGAAGGCGGTCAACGAGCATCAGAAGCGTGAGAAGATACAGCAGTGGAAGAGCGAGCAGAAAGCCCAGAAGCTCCTGCAGCTCCTCTGCGAGAACATGGGAATGGGAATTGGAAAGGGCATGGAGGAGTTCGGTTACGACCTTATCGCGGAATACGGTTCCCTCTACCACGCCTTCGAGGCTGCCGCAATGAAGGAGGTTGCTCTGGAGGAATCGGGTTTCGAGGGGGCATGGATCCAACCCTTCATAAAGATGGCCCGCGAGAATATTACCCCCCCCTATGTGGAGATACACGGCATCCTGGAGCTTACCTCCACCAACCCTGAAGGTATCCAGGATATCAGATCCTCTCTGGAGAAGGCAGAATCTGTCGTGAAGGGCATAGATGACGTCAAGCTTGATATCCTCTACATCGGTTCACCAAGATACCGGTTGGTCCTTGTTGCCCCGAACTACAAGGTGGCCGAGGATATTCTCAGGTCCGCTGCCCAGGCGGCGGTGGACCATCTGAACTCGAGGAGCGGGTCGGGCAAGTTCGTCAGGAACAAGGAATGAGATGCAGCGGTCGTGTTCATGGTGAGAAGCAGGATACTTAGATGCAACCGATGCGGGAAATATACCCTGAAGGAGACGTGCAGGGAATGTTGTATCCCGACTGAAAATACCTTCCCGCCGAGGTACTCCCCCCAGGACCGTTTCGGAAGATACAGGAGAATGTATCACACCGACGAGAAGGAGGATTGAAGTTGGACAATGTCATTATCAGGTTCATCGAGAGACCGGTCCTCGAGAACGTTGTCCTGATCGAAGGGCTTCCAGGAGTCGGAAACGTCGGAAAGCTTGCCGCCGAGCATCTGGCCGAGGAGTTGAAGTTCACCAGATTCGCCGAGATCTTCTCCAAGTACCTGCCGCCCCAGGTCCTGGTCGGGGCGGATGGTACGGTCCAGCTTGTCAAGCACGACCTCTATTATAGGAAGGGTGCATCCGGTACCAGGGACATGCTCCTGCTTACCGGGGATTACCAGGGGCTTACACCCGAGGGGCAGTACGAACTCTCCCACGAAACGGTAAGAATGGCCAAGGAGATGGGAGTTACGCTCATCTTCACTCTTGGCGGATACGGGGTCATCAAACTCGTCGAGGAGCCTGGCGTCCTGGGTGCCGTGACATCCGTAGACCTGAAAACATCCCTTGAAGAGGCCGGTGTCGTTTTCCTGAGCGGTGAGCCCAGTTCCGGCATAATCGGGGCTTCCGGCCTGCTCCTCGGTCTGGGCTCCCTGGAGGGGATCCCGGGTGTCTGCCTGATGGGAGAGACGTCGGGATATTTCGTCGATCCCAGGTCCGCAAGGGCCGTGCTTCAGGTCCTCTCGAAATATCTTGGATTCAATCTGGATTATTCGAGCCTGGAGAAGAAAGCGATGCAGATAGACGAGATCACATCGAGGATCAAGGAGAACCTGGATGAGACAGAGGAAAAGGAGAGACCCGAGGACCTGAGGTATTTCGGATAGGCTCCTCAAGCGATGTTCTCCACGAACACCAGGGTCATCGTATCTTCCCTCGTCTCGTAGCTCAGGGACCTCAGATGGGTATTACCGGAGCAGTCGAAGCGGACATCCATGTCGATGATGTATGTCTCGTAATGGCTTCCGATGCATGTTATCCTGATCTCGATGTTCTCCCCTGCCGCCAGGTCGCTCGGGTCCGGATCATGCTTACCGACGCTGCCGCCGTCCTTCAATCTGACAGACACGCTGCATTCCAGTGACCTCAAGTTCCTGTTGCCCAGGTTCGAAAGAAGGATGTTCACGTTCACGGTTCCCCCGGTCCCTCCGCCGCCGAAGGCTTCATGGTACACCGTTCTGACCTCGAGTTCGGTCCTTGGGATGGCCCATTGGTACATCCCGAAGGATATCAACAGGACTATCAGGACCACGAGGGGGGCCATCCAGGGCAGTTTCTTCTCCCAGCCGTCCTTCAGCATTCCATCACCCCCCGCCTCCAAGCACCCATGCCCAGAAGGTGAGCAGCGGGGAAGGAATGGTGACGCTTCCATCGTTCCTTTCGATGTCCAAGACCATCGTGTCCTTGTCCACCGACAGGCCGTTGATCAGGCTGGTTCCCGCGATCTTCCTTGTCCTGAGAGTGATGAAATAGATGTTGGGGGTGTAGGTATCGTCCTTAAGCGTGGCCTCCCCAGAGACCTTGATCTGGAAGCCTCCTCCCTCGGCATCATCTATGAAGATGAGGGGGTAGATTCCGTATCCCATCCTTGCCGAGAGGGTAAGGTGTTCCAGGTCGCTGCCCAGGATGGACAGGGATGACAGGACGAAGCTTTCCATGACGGGGAGTCTGTCGAGCTCTATCGATAGAAAACCGATCCCTTCACTGTCTATGACGTAATCCTCACCGGAATAGTATGTCCGGGTGTTGCCGATGTCATCCACATAGACCTTGTACCTGCCCCGCTGCCCGAAACCCGCGCCGTCATATTCGATGAAAATGTCCATGTCGCTGTCGGAGGCCGTCAGGGTCAGGACCGGCAGACCCTGCAGAGGGAACGGCTCCTGGATCGTGAAATCCCTGGTCGGGTGCAGGTCAACATTGAAGGTGAGGGGGAGGTCATGGAATATGGCATAGACCTGGGACCACCGCCCGTCCATGTACTTCGTGATCTTGAAATATAGATGCTCGATGGAGCGTGAGGCCTGATAATCCGCTGTTATTCCGTCCCCTATAAAAGCGTTGAGCCGCAGTTTCGACGGGACCTTCGGAAGGTACATCTGTCTGATGGAAAGGATAGGGGATGACTTTCGGAGAGTGGCCATTGTGGGTCCGAGGTCCATCTGCTGGCCGTCAAGATCTTTGACCTCGACATCCATATCGATCCTCATGGACCCTCCGATGGAGAGGTCCGTGAATATCGTCATGTCCAACGACAGGTCCATGCCCTCTATCAATCCCGTGATGTAAACTGAGATGTCCCTGTCCTGGACCCCGTTGGTCCTTATCAAGAACCAGTCGAAACCCGGGCTGTAGCCTTTGAAGTCCATACCGGCGGTGATCGTCTCCTCCGAGAATGAGAGGTTGACCGAACCGGTCGCAGGCATTCCATCCAGGTATATCTTGCCGTCCACCGAGCCGTTCTCCCCCGTCCCCATCTGCTCTATCCATATCCCGTGTGTCCACAATGCCTCAGGGATCTCGAAATCACCCTTCTTCCTGACATTCAGTATCAGGTCCAGGGTCTCACCCTTCTCTGACAGGTCCCAGGACATTGAGAAACCTGTGGAATATTTCCCGACGGCCAGGGTCAGGCTTCTCGATATCCCGGATGCAAGCAGGAGCGGCGCCTTTCCTATCTCCGAGAGTGAAAGTATAATATCGGAATAATCGGAGATCGACCCGATACCGATAAGGTTTGGTATGGAGATCTCCGGGGTATCCACGATGGATGGGGTATCTATGTGTGTACGCACAGGCAGGGGCACGAATGCCATGGTGACCTCAAGGTTGGAATCCAGGTCCTCGATGACGGCATAGAAATTGGATTCTCTTTGGGTCTCGAGTTCGATGAAACCCGCCGACCCGTTGTTGTATGTGAACGACCTGAACCTGTTCAGCCTGAGACCGACGGCGGAGAGTTCATTTTCCTTGCGAACGGATACGAAGTTCCTCTCCGGAAGGTCGATGGGTTTGACCGTTGTGCTGTTTGCAGTGAACATCTCAAGGGTGCCTATCGCACCCTCTCCGGACATGACCTCCAGCTGATCCCGGGACCTCTTCATCGAGAGTGACGACGGGATGTCGTAGATGTTCACATCGAAAAAGAGTTCCTGGTCCCGGTACCTGTACTCGATCCCCCCGATACCTGCGGGAGTTCCGCCGTCGGTCCCCTCGTAGGATAGCAGGTCATCCGATGAGACGAGATGGACCCTGGATGGTATGTCGATAATATCGATGAAGGCGGACCTCTGCTGGAACAACGCCCCGATACGGACCCTTCTCACCTCCTCAAGCCCCAGTGTGATATCGGTTCCGTTCCTGAAGGTGCCGCTGTAGTGGGATATGCTCTCCAGATGAGCCGAGATCGCCGGTGCGATACCACCGTGATCAAAGAAGGCCACGTAGTTGCCGGTGTTGTTGAGGAACGGCCCCGTGCTAAAGCGGTAATCCAGGGAGCCGATCCTGTCACCGAAGCATTCGAGCATCGTGGACCCCTGTCGACCGGGCATCTCGGCGACCGCACGGGGGATCTCCCTCAGCAGCATACCGATCCTGTAGAACCTCCCCGCGATCCCGCTCATGAAGCTATCGAAGATGTTCAGCATCCCGGAACCGCCATCCTCCGTTTCCGGCACAGAGGCCGTGGTCTCGATCCGGAGCCTGCCCGGGATGTCCCTGACCGCCACCTCCGTGGCTTCCATATCATCGAATGAGCCGGTGCTCCCCCAGTCCCTGTAAATGGCCTCTCTGAACCAGAGCTCGCCTATTCCGTCAGGGGTAATGACCTCAACGACGGTCCTGTCCTTTTCGCTGTCCTCCGCGTAGGTGATGTTCAAGGTAAGCCGACAAGGAAGGACCGGCAGCTGAATTTCGGCGTCTATCAGGTCAGCTCCGAATTCGGCATACCTTATACCAAGGCTCACGGTATCATCCGGTTCCCCGCTGCCGGCCTGCCATTGGACCCGATCGATGGGGGAGCCTATATCCTCGATATCGAGAGTGAGCTTCCCGGTCCCGATGATACGCTCATGGGATCTGTCATGCGAGATCATGAGGTTGAGATAAGCCCGGTCTTCCAGAACCTGGTCGAAGACACGCATGACCGAGATCGAGATGGAGACCTCGCGTGGTGCTGTTCCGAATGTATAGGAGATGGTGTAGGGGCCTAGCACTTCCAGTATCCCGAGGTCCCTTATGTCCACGGACCCCCCGGACAGTATAGCGGTGATGGCTGCTGTCACGGGGTCGCCGACCCATTTGCTGGCCTGAACCATCACCCTCATGGTATCCGCGAACTTCTCGAGGTCGAAACCCACTGACCATATGTAGTTCTTCGAATCACCGATGATACCCCCGTAGGATATTCCCTTGATGAAGAACACTGAGCCCCCGAGTTCCGAGCTTCCCTCACGCACATCGAGGGCCTCGATCTCGAACTTCACACCGGCATTGTTGAAGGTCAGCTTCGGAGGTATCAGAGAGACGTCCCAGTCCCTTGCCAGAAGATCCCTGGCGAAGGTAAGCCTTGTTCTGATATCATGACCATTCTCATCCCCCGTGGATGCCTCCCCGTCAACATCCAGATAGACCCATTTATCAAGTGAAGAATCCACCATGATGCCTATTCGAGGGATCATCGAACCGAGACCCCAGACCTCCCTTTCCCCGTACTTTACAAGCACAAGATAGTTCAGGCCTCCCTGATCGGACAGAGGGGGCGGGAGTATCCAATCGAGAATGTTCGTGTTGTTGATCATCGGGTCCCTGGAAAGTGCCTCGAACACAACGGGACTTCTTGTGATCGGTCCGGGGATCGAAAGCTGTTCCTCCTGGAAACCGGCCGTTCCCATCTCCCCAAAGGTCCGGTCCACGGGCAGGATCGATCCGAACCTTGTTCCTATCTCAGCCAGCACCTCGGGGTCGCCCCCCCTTTCCGCTTCCTCCCGGTCAAGCCTCTGAATACTGTCGAATATGCCGTAATCGGCCGACCTGCCGGGGGGGATCATCACCTCATTCTCGCCCAAAGC
>JAFGJI010000225.1 GCA_016929175.1 Thermoplasmatota archaeon
CCCCCTGTCGAGGGTCACAACGAACGTCCCTCCTCTCGGTTTCAGATGAAGGTATCTTTCCAGGAGGGCAAAGATCGACAGAACGACCATCGTGATCACGAGCGAGGATATTCCGATCATGTATGATCCCAACCCGATGGCCGCTCCGATGGAAGCATTAACCCAGATCGTTGCAGCGGTGGTCAAACCCTTGACATTGAGGCCTTCCTTCATTATCGCCCCCGCTCCAAGGAAGCCCAGACCGGTGGCTATCCCGGCGATTATTCTGGCTATCTCATCTACCTTCATGTCATTGTAGACCCCAAGCATGACAAGCGATGTTGAGCCTATACCCACAAGGATCTGCGTCCTGATGCCCGCTTTGTGTCCGGTGATCTCTCTTTCAAGCCCGATCAACCCGCTCGCTCCGAGAGTGATCATGAGCTTGAGGAGGATCTGCAGCCATTCATCCATGGAGCATGAATGGTCATCTATGTAGAAATCTTTGACGGGACCTTCAGACGACATCTAGCCCGAACGTCTCCCTTAACAATGGGTGGTACTCGAACTTCTTTATCCATATGGTCTCAAGGAGGGAATGTATCCTCACTATGGGAAGGCCTCTCTGGAGATCGTTGATCTTCAGATACTGGTTGAAATCGCTGCGGCCTCTGTTGTACTGAACGTAGTCCTTGTACGCTCCCAGCATCATTAGCTCCCTGGGCCTCGATACCATAAAGATCGTGTCATCCTGAAGGAGGCGGCGGTCCCTGGCTGTTTCTATGGTGAGCGGTTTTCCGGGTTCGATATGCGCATTGAACAGTGCCAGAATGGAATAATCGAGCTTCGAGAGGTCGGGTATCCTCAGCGAGCAGAGGTAGCCCTCCTCCACAAGTTTTTCCTTGACCCTCGAGATCGTGTGTCTGGAATAGGGTATCCTGGAGGACAGCTTAGATGAGGACGTCCACGGATACTTGACAATATAGTATAATATCTCCAGCTGTTTCTTGGAGAGGTCCACATCCCTCAGGTTCTTCACCATGCCCCTGGGATCTACCTGAAGAACGCTGTCCTTTTCGTACAGGTCCTTCTCATCCAGACCAACATCCTTCATCAGATCGGGATCATCGCTGACGAAGTTCCGGTATATCAGCGGGGCGAGATTGAAGTACCTCATTACCCAGGATATCTCGAATGGAAAAAGTATCTCCTTGGGCAGCTCTATCTCCAGAAGGTTCAACTTGGCCAGCAGTCCCAACCTCTCATGTGATATCCTCATTATCCTCGTCACGTTCCTGGCTATGGATATCGAGAAGCCTCTGTGGGATTCCCCCAAAGATATGAGTATCTCCGGATAGACCTCCACCGAACCCCTCGAATGCTCTATCCTTTCCTCGACCCCTACTGACGAGTTGAAATCGCTGTACACCGTGGCCAGGAGCTCCATGCCCAGTTTCGGGAAGACGGGGACATAGGTCTCCTGTATGAAACCTGATCCAAGAAGCCTTGCCTTTGCCGAAGCGAAGGTGGAGTTCGGCAGGGACATCCTCTCCGCGATCTCGCGGTCCTTATCATCGGGATAGGTCACCAGACCCATGAAAGCCATTTTCTCCGTCCTTGATAGGTTCTTCATCTTATGTACCTTCCAACACTAACTATTATCAACTATTTTAATATTATGAATTATGGAGCGTATTGTTATTCCAGAATGCCCATTATTTCTGGAAAAGGGACAATAATTCAAAATTTCGTAAGATATTTATATCGGTATCTGACTTCACCCTCGGCTTATAACCTACGTATACATGGAGGAATAACATGGGATCTACCCTGGCTCAGAAGATCTTGAAAGAACATCTCGTTGAGGGAACGGAAAGGATAGGGGAATCCATCGCCATCAGGATGGACCATACATTGACCCAGGACGCAACCGGGACTATGGCATATCTGCAGTTCGAGGCCATGGGTCTCGACAGGGTCCGGACCGAACTGTCGGTCTCATTCATAGACCATAACATGCTCCAGACCGATTTCATGAACGCGGATGATCACCTGTATCTGCAGTCCATTGCAAGAAGATACGGGATCATTCTCTCAAAGGCCGGGAACGGGATCTGTCATCAGGTCTTCTTCGAGAGGTTCGCCAGACCGGGAAAGACCCTTATAGGGTCCGATTCTCACACTCCAACCGCCGGAGGAATGGGGCAGCTTGCCATAGGTGCCGGCGGCCTTGACGTTGCCGTCGCAATGGCGGGCGGCCCTTTCGAGCTGAAGTACCCCAAGATAATGGGGATCAATCTCACCGGAAAGCTTACCCCCGGGGTTAGTGGAAAGGATGTCATCCTCGAGGTCCTCAGGAGACTCGATGTGAAAGGAGGGCGCGGCTACATACTCGAATATTTCGGCCCCGGCGTCGCACACCTGTCGGTCCCCGACAGGGCAACCATCACCAACATGGGCACCGAGACAGGAGCGACGACCTCCATCTTCCCATCGGATGAGGCAACAAGAGCATATCTCGAGGCAATGGGACGGGGGGATCAGTGGATCGAACTGAAGGCCGACAGCGATGCCATTTATGACGAGATCATGGAGCTCGACCTTTCCATTATCGAGCCCCTTGTCGCCAGACCGCATTCCCCCGGGAATGTCTCCCTTGTAAGGGAACTTCTCGGGACGAAGGTGAACCAGGTCTGCGTCGGTTCCTGTACCAATTCATCCTACAGGGACCTCATGACGGTCGCCAACATGGTGAGGGGGGAAAAGGTCCATGAGGACGTGTCAGCCACCATTTCACCCGGTTCCAGGACAATAGTCAAGGAGATGGTCAGAACAGGTGCATACTCCGACCTTGTGGAGGCGGGGTTCAGGATACTGGAATCCGGATGCGGCCC
>JAFGJI010000226.1 GCA_016929175.1 Thermoplasmatota archaeon
GGGGTTCGAATCCCCTCGGACCCGCCAAGTCCATTTCTTTCTATCCAGCCTTCAGACGCTCTCACTCCGCGGAGGTCAACAGATGCCCAGGTTCAATGTTATGGAAAACTATCTCGTTCCGAGACACAGTATCTTGGCAGGGGAAGAGGTCGATCTTCTACTGTCCCGATACATGGTCGATCTTTCTCAGCTACCAAAGATATTGATGGTTGATCCATGCGTTAAAGCCCTCGGAGCGGTTCCCGGGGATGTCATCAAGATAGAGAGAGAGAGTCCTACCGCCGGTCTGTCGTACTACTACAGGCTTGTTGTGGAAGAGAGGTCGATGGTCTGAACTTCATGACCATCAGAAGAACTGCAGGATATGAAGTAAACTCACTGATAAAGGTGATCCAATGAAAGAAGTTGTCGAGGCCTTCTTCAAGAGCCGCAATATCATCAACCACCAGCTAGCTTCATTCAACGATTTCCTACCCACCCACGACAATCCCAAATCGAGGATGCAGAGGATAATCGATTCCATCCGTATAGGCGAGGTGGATAACGAAAGAGGCCTAATAAGGCTCGATGTGGATAAACTGGATGAGGATTCCATCGATGTAAAGCTCGGCCGGATCACGGTTGGCACGCCCATAGTCAAGGAGGCGAACGGAGCGACCCACGAGCTTACTCCGATGGAGGCAAGGCTCAGGGACCTTACGTACTCGGCTCCGATCTTTCTTGAGGTTACTATAATAGAGAACGGGATCGACCGGGAACCCGAGAAGGTCAAGATCGGAGATCTTCCCATCATGGTGAAGTCCAAGAGGTGCAACCTCCACCGGGAAATGATGAGCCAGGACAGGAACCTTACGGATGACCAGTACTACAACAGGCTCCAGGATATGAGGGAGGACCCCCTGGACCCGGGGGGCTATTTCATAATCAACGGGACCGAGAGGTCCCTTATATCCCTGGAGGACCTTTCTCCCAACAGGGTACTGGTCGAGTGGGAGGAAAAATACGGAACGCCCATGGCAGTGGCGAAGGTATTCTCCCAGAGAGAGGGCTTCAGAGCCCTCACCTCGGTGGAACTCAAGAAGGACGGCATACTCATGGTTTCCGTCCCCGCCGCTCCGACCCAGATCCCGCTCATCATTCTGATGAAAGCCCTCGGCATGGATGCCGATGAGGATATCGCCAAAGCGATCGTGTCGGACGAGAGGATGAACAATATAATATTCGCCAACCTTGAGGAATGCTCGGTCAACTATACCGTCAATACGATCGAGGATGCATTGAACTACCTTGAGAAGAAATTCGCCACCGGTCAGGCCAAGGAATTCCGGGAGAAGAAGGTTGAATCAATTATTGACAAGTCGCTGCTCCCCCATCTTGGCGATCACAGGGACCAGAGGATCAAGAAAGCGATCTATCTCGGAAGGATAGCAAGGTCCGTTCTCGAACTCAAGTTCGGCCAGAGGGACCCGGACGATAAGGACCATTATGCAAACAAGAGGATATCTCTTGCCGGGGACCTCATGGAGGACCTTTTCCGGGTGGCCTTTACATCACTGATGAAGGACCTCAAATACCAGCTGGAGAGGACCATCACCAGGAAGAGGAAATTGAGGGTTTCGTCCGCGATCAGACCCGATGTTCTGTCCCAGAGGATCATCCATGCTCTTGCCACCGGAAACTGGGTAGGCGGGAGGGACGGGGTATCCCAGCTTCTCGACAGGACCTGCAACATGTCCACCATATCCCACATGAGGAGAATCACATCTCCGCTCACAAGATCTCAGCCTCATTTCGAGGCCAGGGACCTGCATCCGACACAGTGGGGAAGACTGTGTCCGAACGAGACCCCTGAAGGTCAGAACTGCGGTCTCGTTAAGAACCTTGCCCTCATAGTTGACATATCAGAGGGTTACGACGATCGAAAACTGGAATCAACCCTCTTCGACATGGGTGTTCGAAGGATAGAGAAAGAACTGACCGACGAATCCAGGGTTTACCTGAACGGGAACCTGATCGGTATCCACCATGATCCCGAAGGACTCGTTGAATCCCTGAGGAAGAGGAGGAGACAGGGTTTCCTTGCCATGCCCCAGGAAAAATCACATGAGATCAACGTTCGCTACAACCAGCAGATCAATTCCGTCATAATAAACTGCGACGATGGAAGGGTCAGGCGGCCCCTTTTCGTTCTTGAAAGAGGCCAGACAAAACTCACCGAGAGGATGAAGAACTCCCTTATCGAGGGTAAGATAACCTGGGAGGACCTTGTCCAGCAGGGTATTATAGAGTGGATCGATGCGGAGGAGGAAGAGGACCTTTACATCTCACTGGACATCGAGCAGAGCCGGCCCGACCATACTCACATGGAGATCGACCCGATGGTCATACTTGGAACGTGCTCCGGCCTCGTCTGCTATCCCCATCACAATTCCTCCCCCAGGATCACCATGGGGGCTGGAATGGCCAAGCAGTCGCTCGGTCTCGGGGCATCGAACTTCCGCATCAGATGCGACACAAGGGCTCATCTTCTCCACTACCCCCAGAAACCCCTTGTTCAGACCAAGACCATGGACTTCGTGAACTTCAACACCCGCCCCGGCGGCCAGAACTTCGTCGTTGCGGTCATGTCATATCAGGGCTACAACATGGAGGATGCACTAATATTCAACAGGGCATCTATAGAGCGGGGGTTGGGACGATCGACCTTCATCAGGACATATCCCGTTGAGGAACGTAGATATCCGGGAGGGCAGGAGGATCGGATAGAGATACCCCAACCTGATGTAATGGGGTCAAGGACGGAGGAAGCCTACAACAACCTCGACGAGGATGGGATCATATCACCGGAGTTCGAGGTCCTTGGAAAGGATGTTCTTATCGGAAGGACCTCTCCTCCAAGGTTCCTTGAGGAGCACACGGATTTCCTCACACCAAGACGGAGGAGGGAGACATCCCTGACCGTCAGACCGAGAGAATCCGGTTATGTCGATACCGTCATGATAACAGAGTCGGAAAACGGTCTGAGGCTCGTCAAGGTCACCGTAAGAAGTGAAAAGATACCCGAGGTCGGGGACAAGTTCGCCTCTAGACACGGTCAGAAGGGTGTTATCGGGCTCATCACGAACCCCGAGGACATGCCTTTCAACGAGGACGGGATCATTCCCGATCTTGTGACCAACCCTCACGCCATACCTTCCCGTATGACGGTCGCCCATGTCCTGGAAATGATAGGAGGAAAGGTTGGCTCCATGCAGGGAAGGACCATTGACGGGACCGCTTTCTCCGGGGAGGGTGAGGATAGTCTCAGAGATCAGCTTCTGAGCGTCGGTTTCAAGTCCACTGGCAAGGAGATCATGTACGATCCTTTCACGGGAAAGAAACTCCGTGTGGAGGTTTTCAAGGGTGTGATCTACTATCAGAAGCTCCACCACATGGTCTCGGGAAAGATGCACGTGAGGTCAAGGGGTCCGGTCCAGATACTTACAAGGCAGCCGACCGAAGGCCGCTCAAGGCAGGGAGGTCTTCGCTTCGGTGAGATGGAAAGGGACTGCCTGATAGCCCACGGTGTTTCAATGGTGATTAAGGACAGGCTCCTGGACGAGTCCGA
Source organism: Thermoplasmatota archaeon (assembly GCA_016929175.1). Taxonomy (GTDB): domain Archaea; phylum Thermoplasmatota; class Penumbrarchaeia; order Penumbrarchaeales; family Penumbrarchaeaceae; genus JAFGLL01. The sequence continues at coordinate 3,608 of JAFGJI010000226.1, forward strand.
TGGGACCATAGAGTACGTATGTGGGAATCCCAAATGCGGTAACGTCGCAATGCTGGACAAGAGGGGTGCTCTTCGTTGTCCGGTCTGTGGTGAGACCGGCAACATTCACCCCGTGCAGACGAGCTACGCCTTCAAACTGCTGATGGACGAACTGAAATCCATGTGCGTAGCAATGCGACTTCATCTGGAGGACCTTAACTAGGGAGGCGGAATGATGGTCAGCTATCAGTACATACCAAAGAAGATCGGCAAGATACAGTTCGCGCTTCTCTCTCCGGACGAGATAAGGAAGATGTCCGCCACGAAGATAATCACCGCGGACACCTACGATGACGATGGTTTTCCCATTGATATGGGGCTGATGGACCCGCGTCTCGGTGTGATAGAACCCGGTCTGAAGTGCAAGACCTGCGGCAAGAAGGTGGACGAATGTCCCGGTCATTTCGGCCATATCGACCTGGCAATGCCGGTCATACACGAGGGATATACCAAGTTGACAAAGGAGCTTCTATCCGCCACATGCCGAACTTGCGGCAGGATCAAGCTTTCAACTGACAGGCTCCAGTATTATAGGGAAAGGATCAAGGATATTGGCTCGATCGCCCTGAACCCCTTCCATTTCCAATCCCTGTCGAGCCAGATCAGGAACGAGGCAATAGAGGTATCGCAGTGTCCTTATCCCGAATGCGGGGAGATGTCAAAGAACATCACCCTTGATAAACCCACAACCTTCAGGGAGGAAGGCCACAAACTGACACCCAAAGAGATAAGGGAGAGGCTCGAGAGGATCCCTGACGATCACCTCCCCTTCCTGGGATTGAACCCCGAGGTCTCAAGACCGGAGTGGATGATACTCACTTCTCTCCCGGTTCCTCCGGTCACTGTAAGGCCGTCGATAACACTCGAATCCGGTGACCGGTCGGAGGACGATCTTACCCACAAGATGGTGGATGTCCTCAGGATCAACCAGAGGCTTCAGGAGAACAGAGATTCGGGTGCCCCGCAGCTGATAGTCGAGGACCTGTGGGAGCTGCTTCAGTATCATGTGACCACCTATTTCGACAACCAGACCTCCGGAATTCCCCCCGCCAGACACAGATCGGGAAGACCGTTGAAGACCCTTGCACAGAGATTGAAAGGGAAGGAGGGAAGGTTCAGATCGAACCTGTCCGGTAAGAGAGTGAATTTCTCCGCAAGGACCGTGATCTCCCCGGACCCTTACATTTCAATAAACGAGGTGGGCGTCCCGAAACCGATCGCGATGGAGCTTACCGTGCCCATCCGTGTCAACGAGTTCAATTTCGAGCTCGCAAAGGAATTCGTGACGAGGGGGCCGGAAGTCCATCCCGGGGCAAACTACGTGATAAGACCGGACGGCCAGAGACTAAGGATCACTGACCGTAACAAGGAGACACTCATAGAAAAGATCCAGGTGGGTTACGTCGTGGAAAGGCATCTGATGGACGGCGACATTGTCCTTTTCAACAGGCAGCCCTCTCTTCATAGGATGTCCATGATGGCACACGAGGTCCGGGTCATGGACGGAAAGACCTTCAGGTTGAACCTTCCGGATTGTCCCCCGTACAACGCCGATTTCGACGGGGACGAGATGAACCTTCACTGTCTGCAGGGAGAAGAGGCAAGAGCAGAAGCCAAGATAATCATGAGGGTTCAGGAGCATATACTGTCCCCCAGGTTTGGAGGTCCGGTCATAGGTGCGATACACGACCACATTTCCGGCAACTTCCTGCTGACGCACAAGAACCCGATGTTCACGAAGGAAGAGGCCTATCATATACTATCGAGAACGTCGTTCAAAGGGGGCCTTCCCGAACCTGACATGGTGGATGGGGACGGAACCGAATACTGGGGTGGTAAAACGATATTCTCGATGATACTGCCTCCGGGACTTCACCTTCAGTACGGCTCCGCGGTCTTCAGCGGCCCTGATGACCCTCCCGAGGACGATACATGGCTCAGGATCGAAACGGATGAGAAAGGTATGTCCGTCCTGCAGAGCGGGCCCGTGGATGAGAAATCCGTGGGTGCCTTCAAGGGAAAACTCCTCGAGAAGATCGTGAGGGACCACGGTTCGGACATAGGAAGACAGTTCATGGACGATGCCACAAGGATCGGGATTTCTGCCATAACCCTTATGGGGTTCTCCACCGGTATAGATGAAGAAGATATACCGGAGGAGGCGAAGCTCAGGATCGCTGAGACCCTTGACGAGGCGGAATTGAAGGTCGACGATTACGTGAAAAAATTCAATTCCGGATACCTGGAGCCGCTTCCCGGAAGGGACCTGAAAGAGACCCTCGAGGTGGAAGCCATGAGAACGCTCGGCCGCGCAAGGGACACGGCAGGCCAGATCGCTTCAAAATATCTCGGGCTCAAGAACTCCGCAGTTATCATGGCACGCTCTGGTGCCAGAGGCTCCATGTTGAACCTGTCACAGATGTCAGGGTCCATCGGACAGCAAGCTGTCAGGGGGGAGAGGATACACCGCGGCTACCAGAAGCGGACCCTCCCGCATTTCAAACCTGATGATCTGGGTGCCGCAGCCAAGGGTTTCGTGAAATCCTGTTACAAGAAAGGATTGACACCAACGGAGTATTTCTTCCATTCCATGGGTGGAAGGGAAGGTCTGGTGGATACCGCTGTGAGGACATCAAGGTCGGGCTACATGCAGAGACGGCTCATAAACGCCCTTGAGGACCTAAAGGTCCATCCCGACAGGACCGTCAGGAACACGAGTGGCACCATTGTGCAGTTCCGTTACGGAGAGGATGGCATTGATCCTGCCAGGTCCGTAAGGTCGGACCCGTTAGACTACGAGGACATCATCAACATGGCTTTAAGGGAGGTGCAGTGAATGGTGGAAAGGGAGATCAAGATAAGGGACCGTAAGGACCTGATCCATTTCCTGCTGTCCAGGGACCTTCCAGAGGAAGCGGTCTTTAAACTTCTGGACCCGAGTTCGGAACATTCCCTTGAGGATATCCTCAACATGGGGCCCGCCCAGCTCCAGAGGATCACGGGAATATCCGGGAAGAGGTTCAGGAGAGCTTTTGCCTGGGTGGACCTCAGGTTGGACGACACATCGGACAGGACAGGAAATGGGATCGGTCCCGATGGGATGGAAAGTAGCGTTTCGGAAGATGGTGCCGCACCATCATCCTCTCCTTCCCGGGCACCCGCTGAAAAGGTTCCCTTCCAGAAAAAACCCAAAAAGGATGAGAAAAAAATGGGTTTTATCTGGACCGCTCCCGACATGGAGTCGGTTCAGGGTTCCATCGAAATAATCGAGCGGGAAAAGAGGATGCTCTGGCCCTGCAAGTTCTACGTGAACCTTAAAAGGTTCGAGCTTCCCATCGAGGGATATATATACATCAAATCGGGGGCAGTGGCATTCAAGGCCAGGATATCGGATATAGTAACTGACAAGAACCCTCTTTCCCCTCCCAAGGAAAAGAAACTGATCCCGGAAGGTCTGAACAGCACGGTCCCGGAAGGTACTGCACTGGCATACCTGACATTGGAGGACATCACACCACTGCCGAAGACCCTTCCGCTCAAAGCATTCACCACCGTGGGCAACACTCCGGTGAAGAGCGCAAGACAGTATACCCTGATATGGATAGAGGATTTCGACGAGCTCGTCAAGAAGGAGGAACACGGCGAGCAGGTCGAGCCCGAACCGATCGCGGAGGAGAAGCCCAAGAAGAAGATATCTGAAGAGATCGAGGTCAGGCAGTTCAAACCGCTTGCAACGGAGGAAGTCAAGCTTGTGGCGGACCAGTTGAAGGTCGACCTTCCCGAGGAGATATCGTACTTCCTCTCGGACAAGGCGATCAGGGATAAATGGGGCCTTGAGACAGTAAAAGAGGCCGTTTCGCAGATCATGAGGATACTGCCGATCTTCAACGAGCTTACCGAGGGACTGGGCGATAAATGGATCCCCGTTAAGATGATATACGATCTGTCGCAAAACCTGAAGATAAGGGATGTGGAGGACCGGTTCCTCCGACGTATCTGCGAACTTGCAATGGAGCAGTATACCCACAACCTTGTAGACCCCCATGAATCGGTGGGGATCGTTGCCGCCCAGTCCATTGGAGAACCCGGGACGCAGATGACCATGAGGACCTTCCATTATGCGGGCGTCGCCGAGATCAATGTTACCCTGGGTCTGCCAAGACTGATCGAGATAGTAGATGCAAGGAAGCTCCCGTCCACGCCGATGATGGAGATCCATCTCAGGAAGGAGCTGGATATGGGAATAGAGGATATCAAGTCTTTCGTGAACAACAAGATAGAGCTCACTCTTGTCAAGGATGTCTGCGATAACGAGGTCGACCTCACCAGAATGACCATCACCATCATCCCGAGGGAGAAGGCGCTAAGCAAGAGAGGATTGTCCTCTGCAGAGCTCATGAAGAGGATACGGGAGACTAATAAGAAGATCAAGGAGAACCAGGTTACCGAAGAGGATGGCAAGTTCACGATCTCTTTCATGGGACAGAAGAAGATGAACTATAAAACCCTCCTTAATCAATGGGAATCCATCAACATATCCAAGATCAAAGGCATAGACAATATCAACAGGGTGATAATACGTCATGAAGGGGACGAGTATATCCTCTATACCGAGGGTTCAAACCTTCAGAAGATACTCGAGCTCCCCGAGGTCGATGTTGCCAGGGTCTCCACGAACAACATCATCGAGATCTCGAACGAACTCGGCGTGGAGGCAGCCCGAAGGTCCATCTTCGAGGAGGCAAGGAAGACCCTTTCGGAACAGGGCTTGACAGTCGATGCGAGGCATCTCATGCTCGTTGCGGATGTGATGTCGGTGGGAGGGACAATAAGGGCGATAGGAAGACACGGTGTGTCGGGAGAAAAGTCCTCCGTTCTTGCCAGAGCCGCATTCGAGATCACCTCGAACCACCTGCTTACCGCAGGTATCACAGGTGAGATAGAACCCCTGGCGGGTGTTGCGGAGAACATCATCATCGGACAGCCGATCACTCTGGGAACGGGAGCTGTCGCACTTATCTACAGGCCTGTTGACCTAAAGGAGGAATGACATGGATATAAAAAGGGCACTTCGGAACGTACAGGACACCGGGAAGGTGACCGTGGGGTTCAAAGAGACCAGGAAATCGCTCAGGTCTAAGAAGGTTAAGCTGGTGATCGTGGCAAAGAACTGTCCAGAAGGGGAACTCGAGGAGCTCAAGGCGTTCAAGGTGCCCATATATACTTTCACCGGCAACAACGCCGAGCTCGGGGCCTCCAGCGGAAAGCCCTTCTCGATCTCCACCATGGGGATAATCGATGGGGGCAAATCCGACATACTGCTGCTCAAGGGAGAAACGGAGTGAGAATGGATGTCTGGATGGTTGCGAAAGCGTGATGAGCCGAAATACGCCAATCCGACAAGATTTTTATATAGATTCAATGTTAGGGAGAATGTAGATTGATCTGGAATTTCCAAAAAAAGGGAACACGTCGGGGGAAGGCAAATGAAATCCATCATAAAAGGAGTCCTTGAACGCGAGGAGAAAAAGGCCAAGACCACCCTGCCCGGTATTACACCCAGGCCACCAGTTAGTGGTTTTGCATCCAGGGTGCAGCAGGACATCGGCACCAACTCTATGGAAAAGGTTCCGGTCGAGGAGAATATCAGCGAGAATCCAGAGGATGAGGAGCTCAGGCGCGTCCTGGCCAGTTTGAGGACGAACATCAAGATCATCGGGTGCGGAGGTGCCGGCAGCAATACCATCAACAGGATCGTGGAGGAGGGTATTGTGGGAGCGGATATCTTCGCCATGAACACCGATGCACAGCATCTCCTGACCGTACACGCCCCTCACAAGATCCTCATCGGACGGCGGTCCACAAGAGGCCTCGGCGCCGGTTCCGTTCCTCAGATCGGGGGCGAAGCCGCAAGAGAGGCCGAGGACGAGATCAGGACCTCCCTGATGGGTTCCGATATTGTCTTCGTCACATGCGGTCTAGGAGGGGGGACCGGGACGGGGTCTGCCCCCGAGGTGGCCAGGATAGCCCGGGAGAACGGCGCGCTCACCATAGCGATCGTGACCCAGCCTTTCACTGCCGAGGGAGTTGTAAGGATGCAGAACGCCGAGTACGGGCTCGACAGACTTCAGGAGTACACTGACACGGTGATCGTCATTCCCAATGACAAGCTTCTCGAGATCGTCCCCAGGCTTCCTCTCAATGCAGCATTCAAGGTTGCCGATGAGCTTCTTATGCGGTCCATCAAAGGCATAACCGAGATAATAACCAAGGTGGGTCTGGTGAACCTCGATTTTGCCGATCTCAAGACGATCATGAAGGGAGGCGGGGTTGCGATGATCGGCATCGGGGAATCCGATGATGATGATCGAGCAATGAAAGCAGTCAACGCGGCCCTGGATTCACCTCTCCTCGAAGTTGATATAGCAGATTCCACCGGTGCCCTGATAAACGTATCCGGAGGAGAGAACATGACGGTCTCTGAAGCCGAACTTGTTGCGGCCGAGATACATAAGAGGGTAAATCCCATGGCGAGGATAATCTGGGGGGCCCAGATAGATCCGGAGCTCAAGGATACCATCAGGGTGATGCTTGTGATAACCGGTGTGAAGTCGAAACAGATATTCGGAAAATCGTTGAAGAAGGCCGGAGCAGACCGCTTCGGCATCGATTTCATCCGGTGAGAGAGAAGGAGGTATATCCAACATGGACCTTCTCAGAAAGACCTGGGCCACCACATGGTGGAACAAGAGCGTGAAATGGCAATCGAAAATAGAAAGCAAGGTCAAGAACGCTGGCAGGGGCAAGTACGGCAGGGTCCTGAAGATGGCCAGAAAACCCACGAGCGACGAATATTCCAAGACCCTCATAATCACCGGGATAGGGATAGTTATCATCGGTGGTCTGGGTTTCGGTATATTCCTTCTCTGGGAATACTTCCCGGACATGGTTGGCTGGGTCTTCGACATTTGAGGTGATCCTTTGGAAGAAGATATCAACGGGGACGGGGAAGCTTCCGGTCAGGAGTTCCCCCATACGATCTTTGCGATCAAGACAGCACTCGGCCACGAGAAGACAGTGGCGGAGAACCTCGGTCAGAAAGCCAAGAGGAAGGGGGCCGAGATATTTTCCATAATCGCCCCGACGAAGCTCAGGGGATACGTTCTCATAGAGGGGATCAAGAACGACAAGGCCATGGAAGAACTGCTCAAAGGGATGCAGTACGTAAGGGGACTTGTCGGAGGAGAAGCAACCATTTCCATAGATGAGATCGAACATTATCTCGAACCCAAACCAATAGTGGCCGATATCACCGAGGGCGACATAGTCGAGATCATCAACGGTCCCTTCAAGGGAGAGAAGGCCAGGGTGAAGCAGATAGATACCGGAAAGGAAGAGATCACCGTGGAGCTCTTCGAGGCCATGGTGTCGATACCCGTTACCATCAAGGGTGATTCCGTAAGGGTGATCGAAAGGGAAGACCACCGTTAGAGTATCTCGTGTTTCACTTCTCATCCGCCATTGTGACCGGTCATTATGAAATATTTGACCGACAGTTGTATTCTCCATTTTCGCTCCCGTTTACACCTTTGGCTCTTGCCCAAAAGGATAAATATCATTTCAATGTTCATTTTTTTCGAAGCGGGATGGAAATATCCGGCGTTCTCATAGCGTTTGGTCTGACACTGTTTGCGGGCCTATCCACCGGTATTGGGAGTGCCCTGGCCTTCTTCACTAGGAGGACCAATACAAGGTTCCTATCGGTATCGCTTGGTTTCTCCGCCGGAGTGATGATCTACATCTCATTCGTAGAGATATTCTTCAAGGCAAGGGAATCCCTGGTAGAGGAAATGGGTGACAAGGTCATCGCCACATGGGCAACGGTCCTTGCCTTCTTCCTCGGAATACTTGTCATAGCACTGATAGACCGGATCGTTCCATCGTTCGAGAACCCCCACGAGGTCCACAAGGTCGAGGAGATGAAGGGCAGCGTCGATACCAAAAGATTCCGAAAGCTCTACAGAATGGGCCTTTTCACGGCCCTGGCCATCGGCATACATAATTTTCCCGAGGGACTTGCGACCTTCATGAGCGCCCTGAAGGATGTGACGCTGGGAATTCCGATCGCGGTCGCGATCGCGATCCACAATATACCGGAAGGAATTGCCGTATCCATTCCGATATACTATGCCACCGGGAGCAAGAAGAAGGCTTTCTTCTACTCGTTCCTGTCCGGTCTCTCGGAACCTTTGGGAGCCTTGCTCGGCTTTATAATCCTGCTTTGGCTTTTCAGCGATCTGGTGTTCGGTATAGTGTTCGCCGCGGTGGCAGGCATCATGGTGTTCATATCACTGGACGAACTCCTGCCTACTGCCAGGGAGTTCGGGGAGCATCACCTGTCGATATACGGTCTCATCGCCGGAATGGGGGTAATGGCTGTCAGCCTGCTCCTGTTCCTCTGAAGCCTTTTCAAGCATCCTTTTTGGGATCTCTTACAAGCATGACAGGACAGAGGGCGTGCCTGCCTACCTTCTCCGCAACGCTCCCCATGATAAGAGAGGTGATCTTCCGTCTCCCGTGGGTTCCGATGATGATCAGATCATATTGTCCGGACAGCTCGATTATCTCCTGTGCAACGTGACCGTCCTTGATCAGCGTTCTGACATCGACCCCTTCTTCCCCGCCTCTCCTGACAAAGTCCTCGAGGAAATTCTTCACCTGCTGCCGCGTTTCCGTCTGGATAATGTTTGACGCGGAGATGATCTCGGCCCCTTCCAGGACCGTGTAATCGGAATACAGCTGCTCCATGACATGCAGAACCGTGATCTTGCTTCCTATCAACTTTGAAAGGGACATGGCCTGCTCGAAAGCGTCCATCGAAAGTTCGGAACCATCCACTGGAACCAGAATATTGCGGTATCTCTTCATCCTTGACCCCCACTTCAATTGGTCTGATGGTTATATAGTTTCCCGGAAAGGACAGCGATAAGGCAAAACCATAAATGTTAATAACAATTACTTTTTCGGAGTGCCCAGAGGTTGATAGTTGACAGCATCCGAAGCAATGA
>JAFGJI010000227.1 GCA_016929175.1 Thermoplasmatota archaeon
ATATAGAATGGGGAGACCCGGACGGGGATCCGGTAACACTGAGCTATCAGTGGTTTGTGAGAGGATACCCCATAGCCATTTCCGACACCCTTCCCGAGCTCCTCAGATCACAGGGGAACTGGAACCATCCCGCCAACATCTCGGTAGGTATAACCCCCTATGACTCGGACAACCTGAACGGGCCCACATACTATCTGTCGGTTTACATAACACCGACCGATACCGACGGGGATGGATTGTTCGACGATGCGGACGGGGACGGTATCAACGATCCCGGAGATGACAAGGACGACGACAATGATGGTTACCCGGATGACTGGGAAAAACACGATAGTATCGGGACCAATCCGAAGGACCCCTGGTCAAGACCTCTCGATACTGACGGGGACGGGCTCCCCGACGGTGACCCGGCGAATTCGGAGTCATGGATGGATACAGATGACGATAATGACGGGGTATGGGACATCCATCCTGACAACCTCGACCCGTCCGATCCCGAATGGTATGACTCGTTCCCGAAGACCGCTTCCATGCCGGGCGACATGGACTACGACGGAATAGGAGACGACCAGGATCCGGACATAGACGGGGATGGCTATCCCAACAGCGAGGATGATTATCCGAGGGATCCAACAAGACACAAGGAGCCGAGGGTCAGGGAGAACTACATCATACAGATCCTGACGCTGTTCCTCGTCTTGCTCATAGTCGCTGCCATAATCGCCTTCGTGGTCCTTGTATACAACGGAACCATCACACTGCCGTCCCAGGCGCCTCCCGGAGTGGAGGACGGTACCGAGGCCATACTCGATATGGACGAGGACAGACCCGGAAGGGCAAAACTTCCACCGGCCGGGGACCTGTCAGCCCTGGAGGAGATGGAAGAGCTCGAGAACATGGGCACCTGCTCCCAGTGCGGTGAGCTCGTATCATTTGATGAGGACGAGTGCCCGAACTGCGGAGCTGTCTTCGAAGATCTCGAGGAGGGCGAAGAGGAGGAGCTCAACTTCGATGATGACGATTGAGCCGGTTCGACCGGCTCAGTTCACCTCTTCCCTCTCGAAGGTGACATCCTCGCTCTCCCGATCATCTACCCGGTTGGCCTCTCTCAACCTCCTGAGGGTCCGTTTCCAGAGAAGGTGCTCCCGGACCTTGAGGCCAACCCAGAACAGGAATGCAAGTATCACAACAAGCAGCGCAAGGCCGATCCAGAGGTAAACGGGATCCTTTATGAAGGCTTCGATGAAGAGTATGTATGCCTCGTCGACGTTGAGGGTCAGAGTGGCCGGTGTATCCTCCTCGGTCATTCCTCCGTTCTTCTCGGACCATGCGGATATCTTGACCAGATAGGACCCCCGGGTGGCCCTGTCCCCGACCTTCACTTTCACATCGATCTGTTTCCTGCCGCCCTCCTCGAGATATACCCTCGCCTCCTCGAAGGTGACCTCGATATCATTGGATGCCAGAAACTCGCTGTTGGTCACATGCAGAATGAAATTCTCGGCGGAGTTACCGGTATTCTCCATGGTCAGGGAGAAGGTTTCCGTGGAACCTGTATCCATCTCACCCGTGGGATCGATAAAATAGATATTTGAACTGTAATACGGCAGTATCCTGACGGAAGCCGAATCCTCCAGGACCGAACCCGTGGTCCCCCTGTTGGTCTTCACGGTGCCGTCCATGGTGACGATCGGGTTCAGGGTCGAGGACGTTCCGGGGTCCACGCTGATGTTCGCCGTGAACTCGTATACGGGGTCCTCGGGGGTCAATCTTGCCTCGTATTCCTCGAGGACCACGGAAATGTGATCATCGAATGACGGCTCGATGTAGAGGTCAACATATTCTATCAGTATGCCGAGGTCAAGAAGCAGGGTTGCCCTGCAGTGGATCTGCCCGGTGAAGGACCCGTTGAAACTTACATCTATGGAGATACGGTCCTCGTCTATCTCCATTTCGACCATGTCGATGGTCTGTTCCGGTCCGTCAAAGTCCCGTTCAGCGATCGCAAAATTGGGCAAGGCAAGAACAAGCAGTATGATCGCCGATCCGATCGTCAGCGGTGTGTCAGCCACGGGGGAAAATCCGGTTACCTCCCTTTTATGTCTTATGGCCGTAACTACTTCTTGAAGGCCCATAACTTGGACCCGAGATAGTTGATCACTGTAACGAACGCTATAACGATCACAACCGCAATGTGATAGAGCGGCATGCCCTTGAAACCAAGTTCCTCAACGGCAAGATAGAGCAATCCTGAACGGATACAAAGTGCTATTATGGCGACGGTGAAGAACTTCAGATACTGCCGTGAGCCGGACCCTTTCCCGGCATCGAATGTCCAGTATCGGTTCCAGACGAAGTTCCAGGTGACCGCATAAAGGAACGATACGCCCTGATACAGATGAAAGAAGCGTATGTCCCTGAAGGAGAGAAGGTCGAATTTGTTGTCGCCCAGTAAAATGAGCAAAAGCGTGAGCAGTCCAAGATCGACAACCATCCCGGTCCCTCCAACGAAGAGGAATTTGATGAATGGGGCCGATCCGGGGAACATGTACAGCTGGAATAGGTGCTGCAGGTAGTAGATCATCACCTTGCTCCCGAGCTTGGATTCTCCAAGCTCCCTGTCCTTGAACGTTATGGGGATCTCCTTGACCTTGTTGTATCTGCCTTTTACAAGAACCTCTAGGAGGATCTTGTAGCCCCTAGGTTTCAGAGGTGCATCCTTGATCACCTCCGGTCTCAGGGCGAAGAAACCCGACATCGGGTCCGAGCATGAGGTCAGAGGCCTGGCCATCATCGCGGCCCCGAAGGAGATGAAACGACGCATGAACGGCCAGTTCTCGATCCCGCCCCCTTTCGTGTGTCTGGATCCCACGGATATGTCAGCGCCGTCCTTGGCTATTGCCCTGTACATGCCTGGAACGGCTTCGACCGGATGCGAGAGATCCGCATCCATGACAATATATATGTCGCCCCGAGCTTCCCTGTAGCCATCGATGACCGCAGGGGAGAGTCCCTTGTTCTCCTTTCTGACCACACACCTGGCCTGAGGGAACCTCTTCTGAAGGGACCCTACTGCCTTTGCTGTCCCATCGGGTGAATCGTCATCCATCACGATGATCTCGTGTGGGATGCCCTCTTCCTCGAGTACGCTAACCAATCTCGGGATGATGAGAGGCATGTTCTCCTTCTCGTTGAAGGTGGGAATGATAACGGACAGCATAGGAGCGAGACGGCCCATGGGAACACTCCGCACTGGTCGTAAAGGGATGGCTCTTTTAAAATTGTCGGTGTTCCAATTCGACATTGGTCTGTATCATGGAGGTGAATGGGGAGATACAAAATATCCCCCCATTTCATCTATATCCGGGCTCACTCCCCGGGGGGCACCTTCGGCGGGGCCGGAGGTGCCTGCGGAGGTGGAGGTGGCGCCGTCGGTGCACCTGGAACCGGAGGCCTTATCCCCTGCGCCGGAGGACCCTGTGCAGGCTGCGGCGGTATTATCCTGCCAGGGGGTTGCTGCTGGGGAGGAGTTGCCTGGTCCGGGGGTACCTGCTGCGGTGGCGTCGTATTTGCAGGAGGCTGCTGAACCGGCTGCGGCACTGCCGGTTTTGGCGGAGCGGGTGGAGCCGGCTGCTGGAGAGGAACCGGAGGAAGTGTCTCCTGTTCCTGCTCAGGGAGTTCGGAACTTCTCTGCGCAGCCTCGAGCTCCTTTGCGAACTCTTCCCTGCCTTTACCTGCGCCGGTCTGCTCCAGATACTTCCTCGAGTCCTTCTGCATACCGGAAACGAACTCTTCCTCTATTGCGGATGATCCCTTTGCCTTTTCCTCCTCCTTCCTTTTCTTATCCAGCAGGCCCATCTTTCCCTTCTTGTCCTTGTTGTTCTTGATGTTCACGTATCCGAACAACCCGATGTAAACTCCGACCATCAGAACAAATAGTGCCGGGAAAATGTAGAAGAGGGGTCCGTACTTGATGAAGCTTTCCTGTCCGAAAATTCCCTTATCGACCTCGGGAGGATCATAGAGTATCCTGGCCTTCAACCTGAGTTCGGATGGAAGGTCCTCGGAATCCTTTGCGGTCACCACGATGGTGAAGATGGATTCCTCGTTCTCCGGGAAACCCTCGAGATCGAACTCATGGATGAACCCTGACCCTCTGGCATCGGGTCCGAAGACCACCTGTCTGTTGCCGTTGGGGTCCATTATCTCTACGGTGAACCTCAGATTGCTCCATGACCTGTCCTTCTGGGGGTCGCTGGACCACAGAGGATCATCCCTGTCCGAGGAATCCGTGAAGTTGAATTTGACAGCGAGTGTATGACTGCCACGGGTTTCGAGCTTGTAGGAATCCTCGATGGATTCCGGGTCAACCGTTGGCCTGATAACAGGCACATTCTCTATGAACATGATTATCTTCGGGTAGAAATCGAAGCTCAGGTCGAACAGTATGTACTCCTCGAAGGACCTGTAACCGGCCTCATCCTCGATAATGAACACGATCTTGTATTCCCC
>JAFGJI010000228.1 GCA_016929175.1 Thermoplasmatota archaeon
AAGCGATCACCACCCCGGACATCTATGCGTCCCACATAGGGAACGGTCTGGCGGTGGGGGATTTCAATGGAGATTCCGTACACGATCTCTCGTTCAGCTACAGATACGGAGGGAAGGGTTACGCTGTCGTGTTCCTCGGGGGGCATGCTTATCCATACGTTCCCGATGGAACGGACATACCTGTCCATGAGGGCGATGATTTCGACCCCGACCTGCAGATCGATCTTCTTTCGGCCGGTTGGGAAGAAGCGACCCTTGCCTTCGCAGATCTGGGCGGGGGTGACGAGGATGATCTCGTTGTCGGACTCCCGTATGCAAGCGGGATGGATACGTGGAGAAGGATGGCGGGGCAAGTCGACATTTACGCCGGTCGAAATGTCACGACCGATATACAACTGACCCGTTCTGACGCCAACACTACATCCTTTGGTGTGGATTCATCGGATAACTGGGGGAAGATAGCACTGGGCGTGGACCTTGACGGTGATGGTCATGATGAACTGCTGATCACAGCACCCGGTGGTGACGGGGTGGATAACCTGAACCCAAACTGCGGCGAGGCATACCTCTTCGATCTCGACGGAGCGTTCCCCTCGACCCTGACGTTCCAGGATTCATCAAAGGCCTTCAAGGGAATGTCCAGGGAGAGCGGGGCCTTCCAGAGCATGGTTGCCTCGGAGATGTTGATGGACGGCCTGGAGGAGATCGTCATATCCTCCCCATGGGAGGCTGTGGACCTGGGCCCTTCGATCGGGACCGGCTTTGTCAGCATATTCTCCCAGAAAAGCTCCTTCGATGCCTCGTTCGTTGGCCAATTCAATGCTTCCAGCTTCGGTTCCGTGATGGCCGTCGCTGACTTCGATCAGGACGGGAACGAGGACCTGGTGGTGGGGGACCCTCTGGGGGGGGATCCTGGCAGGACAGGATACGCACATATGTTCTTCGGAAGACCGGACGGGTGGAGCGGCAGATACTTTGCATCCAGTTCAAGTGATATTCGATACAACGATGCCGTGGAATCCTCCAGGTTCGGATGGGCACTGGCAACAGGTGATCTGAACGATGACGGATACCCTGACCTGGTTGTCGGGGCACCTGCCGCCCAGATCAGCGGATTGCTAAATGATGCAGGAAGTGTCCATGTATTCTGGGGAGGCACGCAGTCCTACATGGCGAACCGGAGAAATCTGACCTATACCGGCTACCTTGTTGAAAGGGTCGGTTCCGCAGTGGCCGTTGGAGACCTCAATGGTGACGGAGTGGATGACCTTGCCTTCAGCGCTCCTTACGATCATGGTGCCGAAACCGCAAACAGGTATCGTGCTGGAATGGTCTATATCAAGTTCGGTCCTCTTTCGGGCAACAGTGATGTCGGTATTCGCAACAATTATGATGTCAAGATCATAGGGACCATGGACACCGAGTTCATAGGGGAGAGCCTTGCCATTGGTGATATCGACGGGGACGAGATAAAGGATCTGGTCATAGGGGCACCCAAATCGAAAGCAGGATCGATCACCAGGCAGGGTGTGACGTATATCCTGAGAGGCAGGCCCACCTGGAACTCCGACATGGACCTGGTCTCAGAGCCGAACCTCCGCATATTCGGACCATGGCCGTACGACGAAGTGGGATCATCGCTTGCTGCGGGGGACGTAGACAAGGACGGAAGGGCAGAACTCTTCCTCGGAAGCCCATCGGGTGATGGATACCAGAGGACGATCGCAGAAGGAGGGGTCCTGTACATGTTGGAGGGCGGGTTCCTTGCATCCAGGATGCCCGCCGGAGCGATCTCACTTCGGACAGAATACAACGTCTCCGTTTGCGGTGATCAGGAACAGCAGAGGAGTGGGTCATCCGTGGAAATGGGGGATATCGACGGGGACGGAGACCTCGATATCTTGATAGGGGCAAAAGGATACAGGGACCCTCTCAGCGGTCTCATCACCGGCTGCATCCATGTGTTCCCCAACTCGCTGCTCTCATCCTCATTGACCATCAATACTTCATCCCTGCCGCTGATATCAGGTTTCATGAACAACGATGATGCAGGATATTCCGTTACCGGAAAGGATATCACGGGTGACGGCAGGAGTGACCTCTTCATAGGAGCGCCGGGCGCCGATCCGCTTATGGACGGGAGCAGCCCTGGTGCAGTTTACCTTTGGGAAGGAAAGGACCTGTTCAGCCTCCCCCTCCGGGTGTTTCCTGCCGAGATCAGTGGTGCCTATGCGATAGCCGGCCCCCTGGGAAGACCGAAATATGTCCTTGCACCCGGTGAAGGCCCCTACCATTTCAAAGTAACGGCCAGGTCCCTGGGTGGTTTCGACGATATAGATATTATCAGGATACACCTCACAGGCAGGAATGCCTCAGGATCTGTCGAACTCCGTTTCGACACATCGACCAAAATGTTCACATTGACCGCAACCGGGGATTTCGAGAACGATATCTCACTGGATGTCTTAAGCTGCAGCGGAAGGACCGATGGTGTACAATCCTGGTTCCTGGATTTTGCAGTGAAGGTGGGTTGGGACCTTCCCGACCCTGACCTCATGTACACCTCCATAGAAGGTTCTACAGGCTCTCATTTCAATTACCTGAACAACGAATTCGTGGTTGACAGGGAGATCGAGCTCGATGGAGCCTTCATGAAGGCCCTCAATTCCGAGGGGGATGCTATATCGGGCTGGTTGAAAGCTGACTCTCGATTCACGGTTTCCAACGTTACGCTCGTCCATGGACTGTCCGGTGTACCGTTCGGTCCGAACGCATCCCTTGTGGACATTGTATTGGAGAGACCGGACGGGATCCCCATCGGAAAAGGGAATATCAACGGATCTTCCATTGAACCGATATCCACGGTTCCTGGCAGCGGCCTCAACGGCAGGGACCTTCGCTTTACACTCACAAATGGAACGCTGCCCAAGGGCGCAGTATGGAACGGCGATGTCACGATCAAGCTGAACGTGGACACCTCCCCGCCGCCGCCGGTATCATCTTTCAATATCTTCCCCGACGGACAGGAATCCGGCATATCCAGCATCGACGATGACCGGTTCATCGAAGTGCGCTGGACCGACGTGTCTGACCCTGGGGGAAGCGGGATATCGAACTATACACTGCGCGTGCTAGATGAGGATTCCGAGGTCCTTTCGGAGATGGACTATCTGGTTTCCGGGGATATGATCTTCCTTCCCGGAGGCTCAATTACCCTGTCTTTCTTTGCCTTCGACAGAGCGGGGAATCCCGGACCCGCGGAGAACCGCACGATCCTTCTCGATACCGATGTCCCGAGGTTCTACGATGCACTTCCGCGTGAGAACTCCTGGATAAACGACGAGACGAATGCTTTTTCCATCAAGGTCAGTGATCCGTGTTCAGGGGTCGATCTCTCCTCTGCCGTGTATCGTGTTTTCCGCTCGGATGTGAAACTGCTCACCGATTGGATCCGCGTCAAGGAAGCCGTCAGGATAGGTGATGAGGTGCAACTCAATGCAACCGTCCCATCTGCCAACGGTTTCGGGAATTACATACAATGGAAGGTGAGCGATCTCGCCGGACAGACCTCGATCTCCCTTCCCTTCTCCTACAACATGGACACAGGACTGCCCGACATCGATATCGGAGATCAGGATGGCATGCTTGTCGGCCCCGTATCCTTCTCATTTGGATGCTACATGGAGGATATGGGTTCAGGGCTTCTGCTGGATTCCATACGCTACAGGATAGGCGGAAGGGATGAGATCTATACCCTGCCCTGGATGGAACTTGGTCTGTCCGGAGCGGGAGCGAGCGCATCCCCGACAGTGGAGGTCCTTCCTGCATACCGCGGATGGGGGTTCGCCCAGTGGACCGTCAGTGATGTTGCGGGGAACATCGTGGAGAGCGACCTCATTTCGGTCTACATAGATGAGGAAATGCCCGCGGTCACGGGTTTCCTCCCCAACAGCTCAGAAGCGCTCAAGGACCGGAAGGTGATCGTGACCGCCTTCATCAGGGAGGAGGGATCCGGATTGGGAACATCCGGCGTCGAGTTCGCCCTCTCTACCATCAGCGGATGGGTCCATTACGGAGTTGGAGGATATTCTCCCTGGGCACCGATCGACCAGCTGGAGGACAGGGGAAGCGGGTTCTTCGCAGCTTCGGCCGAGGTCCTTCTGGACGAGGGCCCGTTCAACCAGGTCAAATTCCGGGTCATCGACCGTGCTGGCAACGGGTGGGTGATCTCGTCTCCGGTAACCCTCGAGGTCGCGGTCACGGAGATCGACCTCCCGCCGACGGCGGTCTTTGCGATCTATCCCGCGACAGAGGTCATCACCCAGGGTGACAGCCTCGTTCTCGATGGTTCCGTTTCCTATGACCCCGAAGGAAAGGGTCTGACCTATTTCTGGTATTCCGATCTCGAGTTCTACCCCTCCCAAGACCGCCTCGGAAGCGGCAGGACACTCAATATCACCCTGAATAGAACGGGTGTTCACCGGATTTGGCTCGTTGTCTCCGATGGTAAGAATGTTGTGGAATCGGAAAGATATCTGCTGAGCGTCGAACCATCGGACGAGGAAGCCCCGGAGACGGGGGGACGGGAAGGGTCCATATGGGACCGGTTCTGCGACTGGTTCCCCTACCTGCTGATCGCGCTCCTTATAGGTTTCATCATCGGCGGGCTGTTGGTCTTCATCATCATAAAAAGAAGCAAGAGCGAGCCAGCACCCGGGTCCGACCAGCCCCTTGTGGAAGCCGTTTACGAGCCCGATCAATTTGTACCTGTATGCCCCTACTGCGGAACCGATGTCAGGCTCACGGACGAGTACTGCATGAAATGCGGTGCCGTATTTACCGCCGAGGACAGGGTCAAAATGGAGAA
>JAFGJI010000229.1 GCA_016929175.1 Thermoplasmatota archaeon
AGGGATGAAGATACGACATGATGACTGGATCGGACCTTGAAAATATCCAAACCTCCTGGTCCTTTCGGTCTCTGTGAGCCCTGATCGTATTCCCGATATCGGAAACCGTTATAAACCCCTCCCCGCTAGCCTCCCCCGGGCGAAAGCCTATAGCGAAATGGTGCAGGCGATGATGGGACCTTCTGTCGAGGAGCATTTGGAGCACGTGTTCAGCGGTGCTCCTGTCCATGATATCCGTGGATCGGACAGGTTCGTCGTCGTATCCGACATGCACATGGGCGACGGTTCCTCGAATGATGATTTTCTCAGAACATCATCTCTCTTCAAGGGGGTCTTCCAGAACTACTACTTCGAAAGGGGTTTCGATCTCATACTCAACGGGGACATCGAGGACCTTCACAAGTTCATGTTCGAACGGGTGGTCCGGAAGTGGAGGCATATCTACGAGCTGTTCATGAGGTTCCGGGAGGAGCTCTCACTTTTTCGTCTTCACGGCAATCATGATCCATGGTTCTATTTCTCCCGTGGGGACAGCGTTTTCGGGAGGCAGTTCGAAGCCCTGAGAATGAGGTTCCAGGAAGCAGACCTTTTCTTCCTGCATGGACATCAGGCATCGAACTGGATCGAGAGGATGCACAACCTCAACAGGATAATGTTCAAAACCGTGATCAATCCCCTGAGAATACCCTCCTTGAGCCTGGATCTCGGAAAAAAAGGAATAACCGCAAAGGAATCGAGGCTCTCCGGTTTTTCCCTGAGGAACAATGTGGTGACCTTCATGGGGCATACCCACAGACCTCTATTCGGTACCGATTCCGGGACACCTCTCCTTTACAATTCAGGGGCTGCGATAGGAAAAAGGGGGATCACGACCCTCGAGATAGACAGAGGGCAGCTCAACCTTGTTCACTGGTTCGACAGGAGTGTCGTCAGGATGTACCTGGATACCGATATCCACGAACCCGAGAGGCTGGGCCGGAAGGATATCTATCGTGTGGTCCTGAATTCCAGACCGCTCAGGGAGATATTCAGGACATGGGAGATCCCTCACAAAGCCCTGGTGGGTCACGGGTGAGATCGAATTTGGAGATGTCCGTTATCCTACCGCGTCAGGTCCGGATCATAATGGCGGACCGGTCCTGAAGAATGAAAATATTATAATCTACCCATGTCAATGACCTCGGGGGTTCGTTTTTGGGGGAATCCGAACTTACTTCAGGTAGGGAGGTGTGAACTTCCCGAAGGTCCTTTGTATATTCAATCCCGAGGCGGGCAGGGGCAGGTTCAGGATCGGTCCCGGTGAGATCAAGAGAAGGTTCGCGGAGGTGTCACGCAGGATCGGTGCGGACATCGAGATGGAGCTTATCGAGACCTCGGTCCCCGGGGATGCAGAGAGGATCGGAAGGGAGAACAGGGGCGGGGATCTTGATGTGATCGCAGTATGCGGGGGGGACGGTACGGTCTACGAGGTCATCAATGGCATCGCGGGAAGCGGGAAAGGGTTCGGCATCGTTCCCCTGGGTTCGGGGAACGACGGCATCGTGTCCATAACTGGAGATCATCGGTCCATAGACAACTGCATCTCCGACATTGTCAGATGCGAGCGGCATTCGATAGATATTGCCAGGATGAACGACCGTTTGTTCCTGAACGTTGTCGGGATCGGGATGGATGCGGCAATCAATCACGAGGTGGCGGACCGAAGGGACCTGGTGAAGAGGCTCGGTCCGACCTTTCTGTATACCTACTGCACATTCAGGGTGATCCCCCGGTGGAAGGATATGGACATAAGTCTGACCATCGATGACGGTCAGCCGGTTGAGCGCAAGGTCAAGATGCTCACCATCGGGAACGGGACCACCTGCGGAGGAGGGTTCAGGCTGACCCCCAGGGCCCGTATGGACGACGGACTTCTGGACCTCTCGCTTATCAAGACCGCGGGCATCATTAAAACCATGGTCAATGTGCCAAAAGCGTTCAAGGGCGATCATCTCGGGATCGACCTTACAATATACAGGCAGTTCAGAAAGCTAAGTGTAAGGTCACTCGAGGACCGGGAGCTTCCCCTTCATATCGACGGAGAGAAGGGCTTCTCCAGGGAGTTCGATTTCCAGGTCCTCCCGGGAAAGATATGGACCGTCCACAAACCCGGCCTTTTGAAGTAGCCTCAAGGGTATGGTCGGATGTGATAATATTATCATAATCGTTTAATAACCGCAATACTTTGAAATCCTAAGTTCAACGGGGGTCACCGTATTTGAAAAATATCCTGTCCTTGTTTGCTTTGACTGCCATCCTCCTGGCGTCGGTATCAGGGGCTTTCATTACGATCCAGGTTGTATCGTTCGCCGACGGTATACTGACACGCGCTACTGTCACAGGGAACGAGAAGAACTCTACCGGACTTGTCCAGTCCGCATCATTCAGCACGGTGGAGAAATGGGATGCAGACGGGGACGGCCTCTGGGAGATATATCTCGGAGGAGCTGGCAGAACGAATCCCCGGACAAGAGGGATACATGCATTTGAATACGTTGTATCAAACTCCACCTGGCTCCCGTTCGGTTCGGGGCTGCCAGGTTCCGTTTCCGGGGAATATTACGGAGGGATCGGTCTGGGGGATGTGAACAAGGACGGGAACCTCGATATCGTGGCCCCGATACCCACCCAATGGTATGCCACCTCGACGAATGCCGTGGAGATATGGACGAGCAACAGCAACAGGGCGTTCACGAAGGCGCATACATTCCTGCCGGGGAAATCAACGAACCAGGCGATCATCGAGGACCTTGATGGGGACTCGAACCAGGATATCGTATATTCCTATTATGGGGGTCTTTCCGTCCAGTTCGGTTCCGGGTCGGCAGCCTCCTGGATCGAAAGCAGTCCGACCGCGAGCGGATACGAGATGAATGGAGTGGCCGCGGGCGACCTCAATCACGACGGCCTCATGGACCTGGTCGCCACCCCGTACTTCAGTACGAGGAAGATCTTCATGTACATCCAGGGCTCCTCGAGGTCCTGGTCGGAGGTCACCTTCAAACAGACCGCCAACGAGGCCTTCGGGATACAGATCGCGGACATCAACAGCGACGGGAACAATGATGTAATATACGGCACCAGGGGGGAAG
>JAFGJI010000230.1 GCA_016929175.1 Thermoplasmatota archaeon
GTCTGCAAGCCGCTGATACAGTACTGGATCGATGAGGAGAGATGCATTGGATGCGGCTCCTGCGAGAAAAGGTGTCCAGTAAAGGCCATTTCCGAAAAGGAGGTAGCGGTAACAGCGATCAAAGGATCGATGAACAAGGTGCGCGAAATCGATACTTCCCTATGCATCAGGTGCGGCCTCTGCATGGAAACATGCCCTCCGAAGGTATCGGCCATCTCGAAGAGGTCCCCCGTGAATGCTGTTATCGCAGGTGGAAAAGGGGGTGATGATGGATGAAGATAACTATCGACGGTCGAGATATCCCCATGAAGGAAGGACAGACCATCCTCGAGGCCGCTAGGGATGCCGACCTCTACATTCCCACCCTGTGCGCTCACAAGGAGTTACCGGCCTTCGGCGCCTGCCGACTTTGCGTGGTCAAGGTGGACGGGATGAGGGGATTCCCACCTGCCTGCTCCACCCCCGCAAAGGACGGCATGGTCATACATAGCGAGGAAGAGGAGGTCAGGGAGCTACGCCGGAACATCCTCAGGCTGATCCTGATCGAACATCCACACTCCTGCATCGTTTGCAGTTCAAGGGCAGAGTGCGAAGAATCACGAGGTGGGCCCGTGAAGGCTGGGAGGATCACAGGATGCTCCATGTGCCCGAACAGGGAGATATGCGAGATAAGGGAGGTGAGCCACCATCTGGGTATCCATGACATGGAGATACCTATGGAGTACAAGAACCTCCCGCTGGAAAGGTACGATCCGTTCTTCGACCGCGATTATAACCTATGCATCCTCTGCGGAAGGTGCGTGAGGATGTGCCAGCAGATACGGGGTGTCGGTGCCATCGCATTCACCAAAAGGAGCCACAATACGAAAGTTGGGACGATCTTCGGAAGGACGCATCTTGAGGGGGCCTGTCGCTTCTGCGGCGCATGTATCGACGTTTGCCCAACGGGAGCCCTATCTCCAAAGGGCAGCAAATGGCACGGGAAGGCCGACAGCTCCATCGAATCCATTTGTACGTTCTGTTCCATGAACTGCGCCATGATCCTCGAGGAGAAGTGGGGACGGGTCATGGCTGCCATACCGGACCGCAGCAAATCCTACAGCAGGGCCTATGCATGCGTCTATGGACGGTTCTGCATACCCGCCTTCATCAACGGCTCCGATAGGTTTCATTACCCTCTGATAAGGAAGGGAGGAAGGTTGACCCCGGTATCATGGGAGGAGGCATTCCAGTTCATCGTACTATCATTTAAAAGGTTCGCGCCCGAGGAGATAGGTTTCCTTGTATCCCCGTATATCACCAACGAAAGCGCCTATCTATTGAACAAGCTCGCACGTGACATTGTCGGAACGCATAATATCGATATCCTGTCGCGGTTTGGAAGGGTCGTGCTGCAATATTTGGCCGAGAAGGGGAGGGCCTCATCACAATGGACGACGCTCGAGGATGTCGAGCAGGCGGACTGGATCATGCTCCTCCAGAACGATATGGTTTTCACACATCCAGGCATGCCTGTCGCGATCCACAAGGCCAGGGAGAACGGGGCGAACATCATGATAGTCGATGATACCAGCAACGACCTCGATGTCGAATCGGATATGCATCTGAGGATCGAGCCTGGATCGCTCAGGACCTTCCTTGCAATCCTGATGAAGCTTACCTTGTACGGTACAAAATTGGCGCAGTTCGAGGAGTACCCCACCTTCGTCGACTTCAGAAGGTCCCTTGACGGGCTGAAGATGATAGACGCCATAAGGATCACGGGTGTCATGGAAAAGGAGTTCTCGAGCATTACGGATATAATGAGATCGTCGAAAAAGGGCGTCATCATCGCGGGATCAAGGGTGCTTGAGGACCCCGCTCCCAACCAGATCCTCGGAGGGATCAATAATATCCTCACCCTCCTCGGCATGGACAGAGGTTTCATACCGCTCCTTGAAGAAGGGAATATCCGGGGTGTCGCGGATTCCGGCTGCATCTATGGATACAGGCCAGGATATGAAAGGGACCGGACTCAGGGGAAAGACTACCTGAGGATGCTTTCCGGCATCCGAAGGGGGGACCTGCAAGCTCTATTCATCAACGAGGCCTCGGTGCCTCCCGAACAGCTTAGAGGGGCCAAGTTCGTGGTACTCTCGGAGATCTACCCTTCGGACCTCGATTCAATGGCAGATGTAATACTGCCTTCCGCTACCTTCACCGAGGAGAGCGGGCATTTCACATCCTTCGATGGGAGGGAGTACGAGCTCAGAAAGGCTGTCGACTCTCCGGGGATGTCGCTCCCTGAGTGGGAGATCGTTAAAGGGTTGGCAAGAGGTTTGGGATCCGACGAGTTCGAATACTCGTCAGTTGAGGATATCAGGAAGGAGATGCGGGAGAAGGTGACATTTTTCGGAGACCAGGATAGACCTCCCGTCCCTGAAAGGAAAGAGCTTATTCCGGTCTCCGAGCCAGCATCCCTGCACCTGACGGAGCATCCTCTGTACGTGGTACGCTACAGGGGGACGCCGATACACAACCTGGTCGATGACCTCCGGGTATATCTGGAGGAGAACGACCGCATTCCCAAGGAGGACGGGGTCGTCTTGGAGGACCTTACCCCGGGACAAAGGAGGGCGGGGGCATGAGGAGGGAATACAAGATAATCGAGAAGTACGAGGTGGTTCCAAACGTCCACAAGTTCGTCATCAGGGACCCGAGGATCGCAAAGAAGGTAAAGGCAGGGCAGTTCGTACTTGTAATGGCCAACGAGAAGGGGGAGAGGATCCCGCTGACTCTATCGGACTGGGACCCAAAGGAAGGTACCATAACATTATACGTCCTCGAGCTGGGGGTTTCCACCATGGAGTTGGTGTCCCTGTCCAAAGGGGATTCCCTCTACAGTCTAGCTGGACCGCTTGGACATCCAGCAAAGGTCGAGAAGTTCGGGAACGTCCTTCTCGGAGGAGGCTGCTTCGGGATCGGAGGCATCTATCCCCTTGCCAAGGCTATGAAGGAAGCGGGCAATTCTGTCACGGTCATAATAGAAGCTAGGAGCAACTACCTGCTCTACAACAGGGAAAAGCTCGAAGGTGTGGCAAATGAATTCTTTACAACCACATCCGACGGCTCGGAAGGGATGAGGGGGCATGTTCAGGACAAGCTTCAAGAGCTTGTCAAGGATGGTAGGAAGTTCGATCACGCATATTTCATGGGCTGCACATTCATGCTGATGCAGTGTGCCAGGGCCACGATGCCTCACAAGATCCCCACCGGAGTTGCCTTGAACGCTATAATGCTGGACGGAACTGGCATGTGCGGTTGCTGCAGGGTGACGGTTGGAGGGCATACGAAGTTCGTCTGCGTCGACGGCCCGGAAATCGATGGTCACCTCGTGGATTGGGACGAGCTCTTCATCAGGAAACATATTTACAGGGAAGAGGAAGCTGTCTCTTACCAATCGCACGCGTGCAGATCGCTCACCGGTTATGAGAGAGAGGCAAAAGGCGGAGGTGAGGCATGATGCCAAACCTTTCCGGCAGGGTCAAGATGCCCGAGCAGCCTCCGGAGATCCGGGCAAGGAACTTCCAGGAGGTCCCGTTCGGTCTAACCGAGGAGCTTGCCCTCAGAGAAGCCTCCAGGTGCTTGAACTGCAAGAATCCCTTATGCAGAACGGGGTGCCCTGTCGCTGTTAAGATCCCCGAATTCATCCAGCTGATCAAACAGGAGAGATATGCGGCGGCTGCCCGTAAGATCAAGGAGACAAACGCCCTTCCTGCTGTTTGCGGCAGGGTATGCCCCCAGGAGGTCCAGTGCGAATCAAAATGCGTTCTTGGCATCAAGGGAGAGCCCGTGGCGATCGGCTACCTTGAGCGGTTCTGCGCAGATTACGAGCGGGAGATGGGATTGACCGAGATCCCGGAGCCCGCGCCGCCGACGGGAAAGAAAGTTGCCGTGATCGGG
The DNA here is from genome assembly GCA_016929175.1 of Thermoplasmatota archaeon. GTDB lineage: Archaea > Thermoplasmatota > Penumbrarchaeia > Penumbrarchaeales > Penumbrarchaeaceae > JAFGLL01. The sequence continues at coordinate 3,943 of JAFGJI010000230.1, forward strand.
TCCGGACCTTCCGGGCTAACGGTGGCCGGGGACCTGATCAAGCTAGGCCATGAGGTTCACATCTTCGAGGCCTTGCATAAGCCTGGCGGCGTGTTGACATACGGCATCCCAGAGTTCAGACTTCCAAAGAAGATCGTCCAGGCCGAGGTCGACAACCTCATCAAGCAAGGGGTCCGTCTCGAACTTGATTCGGTCATAGGCATGGTAAGGACCGTCGACGAGCTCATCGAGGAGGACGGATTCGACGCGGTATACATAGGGGTGGGAGCGGGGCTCCCCACCTTCATGAACATTCCCGGAGAGAACCTCAACAACATATACTCCGCGAACGAATATCTCACAAGGGCTAACCTCATGAAAGCTTACATGTTCCCCGAATACGCGACGCCGGTGGAGAGAGGGAAGCACGTTGTCGTGATCGGAGGGGGCAACGTCGCCATGGATTCCGTCAGGACCGCATTGAGGCTCGGGGCCGAGACATCGACAATTGTATACAGGAGAGCGCGGGAGCAGCTGCCGGCTAGGGCCGAGGAGGTACACCACGCCGAACAGGAAGGGGTCTTGTTCAATCTTCTGACGAACCCTGTCAGGTTCATCGGGGATGAGAACGGTTGCGTCAAGGGAATGGAATGCATAAAAATGGAACTTGGTGAACCGGACAGCTCTGGGAGGAGGAAACCCGTCCCTATCAGCGGTTCGGAGTTCATTATCGAATGCGACATGGTGATAGTCTCGATAGGAACCGGAGCCAATCCCGTTATCTTCTCGTCACTTGAGGGAGTTGAAAGGAACAGATGGGGATACATCATCGTCAACGAGGAGACAAACGAGACCACGAAGAGGAACGTCTACGCGGGAGGAGACATAGTCACGGGATCCGCTACGGTCATACAGGCCATGGGTGCAGGCCGGATAGCGGCCAAGGCCATCCACGAGAAGCTGCAGGCCATGGATAGGAAAAAGTGACCCGATCACTGCATGGCAGTTGTCCAGATATCAATGATCGATCCCTCCAACCGACCATTTTATCAAATATGAGCGGATATCTCATACATCGACGAGGCCAGCCTCGAGCGGATGGTCCAGATGACAGGGTTCTTCTTTGTATCAGACCTTCACGGAAAGTCGCAAAGGTATGCAAAGCTCTTCCAGATCATAGAAGAGGAACAGCCGGCAGCAGTTCTTTTCGGAGGGGACCTTTTACCACCCTTCGGGGATGTCGAAGGTTTCCTTGACGGTCTTTTCGAACGGATAGGGGCGATCAGGGACAGGATGGATGAACCGCCGGAATTTGTCATGATACTCGGTAACGATGATCCGCGGATCTACGAGGAACGTTTCCTTGAGGCGGACAGGTCCGGGACCATCCGATATGCAGGAATGAGAAGGCTCCAGGTCGGAGGGACCGTGATATTTGGATATCCGTTCGTTCCCCCCTCCCCTTTTCTTTTAAAGGATTGGGAGCTATACGATATGTCTGCCTACATTGACCCTGGCAACGTCCCCCCCGAGGAAGGCCATTTCACTGTCGATGTGGACAGGAGGGCTCTGCGTTTCCGGACGATCCAGCAGGACCTGAGCGACCTTACGGGATGTGAGGACCTGTCAGATGCCGTAATGCTGTTCCACGCCCCACCGTACAATACCGGTCTTGACCTCGCGGGCATCAAGGGATTGATGTACGACCACGCTCCACTGGACCCCCACGTCGGCTCCATTGCCATAAGGAGGTTCATCGAACAGAGGGGGCCCTTACTCACTCTTCACGGGCACATCCATGAGTCCGCCCGATTGAGCGAAAAATGGATCGAAAGGATCGGCGAAACGGTATGTATTACAGCCGCGCATGACGGGAGGGACCTTGCTCTGGTAAGGTTCGATCTCCGATCGGTGGAGGCGGCAACAAGGGAGGTGATCACCTGTTGATCTGTAATTTTCGAGCTGGGTTGTAGATCGATCGTATGTGTGATGCCCAGGAGGTCCTGTCCACGATGTCCTGATGGGTTACGATATGCATGTCTATAAGCCCTCCAGTCCGTACATTGGTCCTCTGGAAATTCTCCTCGTCAAGCCTCTCGCTCCAGTCCTGAATGAGATCCTGTAGCCTCTCTAGCTGTGTCTGGTTCCCATTGAAAAGGACGATCAGGTCGATATCGGACCCGGGTCCGGCGGTGTTCTCCTTGACACTGCCGATAAGGTAAACGGCCTCAACTCCGAGTGTCTTTGCATCCATGTCCGAAAGGACCTCCTCGACCTTCTTCAACCTCCATGAGGAGTGATCGGGGGATGTGAGGTAGGCAAGTGCCTCTCCCTTCTCGCCATCCATGACCACGGTCATCGAACCACCGCCTGAAAGGTCGGAGGTTCTGACAACCTTGACAATATTCGAGATCTCAGGGGGCAGCCCGGGGACCACTTCCCTTATCCTGTTCTCGCTCATGTCAAGAAGGGCCTCGTTGAGGAACGATCCCTCCTCTTCCGGGTAAAGCGGCAGATAATGGATGTTCGCCTCAACCAGGTCCTGGAAGAAGTGGGTCCCGAAGGAAAGCTCCGGCACATATCCGCCTCTTGAACGGGCAACTTCGATGAGGATAGATGTGTTGTTGATATCGCCGTACTGGACCGGGACCCCGAGTTTGATATCCCCGCGGCTCCCCCATCGACCCGGACCGATCAGGATGA
>JAFGJI010000231.1 GCA_016929175.1 Thermoplasmatota archaeon
ATCCATCGGTGTTATGAAGGCCCGCTGGTCGAAGCCTTGAAATCACATTCGAACATACTTTCGGACATCAGGAGGTTCGATCAGGGACCCGGTGGAAAGAGAGGGGAATTGAAGGGTATAACCAGACAGATGGAGGCGGATTTCATGAAGGACCCGCTCTTACTGGAAAGTTCGAGATCGGTCTATCTGAAAAGGATCAGAAGAGCGGTCCGTTCAAAGGAGCCACCCGAAGCGGAGAGGTTCGAGGCCATTGTCGAGGCAGCGTCCGTCATGGTTAGGAGGCTAGAACGGGATCTCCTCTCCTCGGAGTGAACTGTTAATTAGCTCCTCCCTCATGCAGGGCGGATGAAAAGACCCATCGAGGATGACGGGGTCATCCAGATAGTATCTGCCGAGACGGACCCCAGGTTCGGGTCCGATCCCTCTGAGAGGAAGCTCAATGAACTCCTCGACAGAGGAGCCGTGATCCTGGACAAGCCCAGAGGGCCAACAAGCCATCAGGTCGTGAGCTGGCTGAGATCCATATTGGAGGTGGACAAGGCAGGCCATCACGGGACACTGGATCCCAACACGACCGGGGTTCTCCCGGTCGCACTGGGCAGCGCCGTCAGGGTTCTGGACCTTTCCCTCCCCGAGGGCAAGGAGTACATTGCCATCATGCATCTCCATCGTGAACCGCCGATGGAACATATCGAGAGGGTGCTCGGGGAGTTCACCGGGGAGATATACCAGATGGTCCCCGTGAGGTCCGCCGTGAAGAGAGGGCTCCGCCAGAGGAAGATCGGATACATAAAGCTCCTCGAGAAGGAAGGCAACGACCTTCTGCTGCTCATCGGGTGCGAATCCGGTACATACATCCGGACCCTGATCCACGACATGGGAGAGGTGCTCGGTGTGGGAGCGAACATGTCGGAGCTCAGGAGGACCCGGTCCGGAAGGACGGGAGAGGAGAAGGCGGTCAGGCTTCAGGACGTCAGGGATGCATGGGAGATCTACAAGGAAACGGGTGACGAGGGAAGGCTCAGAGAAGTGGTGCGCCCAATGGAGGAGCTTCTGTCCCATCTTCCGAGGGTCTTCATCAAGGATTCCACCGTTGACGCCGTATGCCACGGCGCTCAGCTCAGTATGCCCGGTGTATGCGGTATGGACGGTGGTATCAGGGCAGGTGACGTCGTTGTGATCGCCACCCTGAAAGGAGAGGCTGTAGCAGTCGGGGAAGCACTAATGGACTCGGTCCAGATGCAGTCCGTCAGAAAGGGGAACGCGGTCCGGACGGAAAGGGTCCTGATGGAGCCAAAAACCTATCCGAAAGCATGGAAGAACTCCGGAAATTGACCGGGTGCTTTGCCATTTTCGGTCAAGTCAGGCAAACCTTAAATAATGGAGCCATCTTAGTTCAGTTCAGTTTTTATATACTTAAAGGCAATCCTTCGAACAGGTGAGCGGCAGACCGGCAGCCAGATAAGGTAATATATCGGGCCCGACATTCCCCGCTTGTTCCAACAAAAGAGGTGGAACCAATGATCGGAAATACCATGGCAGCAAGGATCGGGATCTTCCTGGTAATGTTCCTCATGCTGGGCAGCATCTTCATCTATCTTCCCAAGGAGGATGATGAGGTCGAGGCCATCGGAGCCCCGGCAATAACGATCACCATTACACAGCCCAGGGTAACGGCTTATGTTGCACCTGGACAGGATGGCATCGTGACCTTCACGGGCAGGGTCGAGGCACAGATACCATGGGACCCAAGCGTCCAGTACCTGATAGTCACCCTTACCGCCGATGCTGGCGGCTGGCCGGCATCGAACCCTCCGGCCCTGATATTCAACAAGGCGACCAAGAACAGGGATTTCCAGCTGTCCGTCCAGGTTCCGGTCGAGACCTCGAAGAAGACCCAGCAGCAGCTTTCCCTTACGGGAAGATGGACATACAGCCCAGGCATCACTGGAGGCACCATCGCCGCTTCCACCGCGATAATCTCGGTGGAGCAGTATTATCAGTTCTCGGTCGGTTGCGACAAGCCCTATGTGCAGGTGAACCCCGGCTCATCCCTCGGCTTCAGGCTCAGGCTCATAAACGAGGGGAACGCCGGTGACAGGTTGAGGGTCGAGGTCAAGAACCTCAAGGAGCTTGCTGACCAGGGTTGGACCGTCCAGCTTTCACAGGACAAGTTCGCTGTCCCGGAGAAGTCGGAAAAGGTCCTTACCGTGTCCGTTACAACACCGGTCAAATGGCATGTGTGGAAGAACGCCGTCACGACCATACAGCTTAGAATTGTTTCCGCGCAGGCAGAGAGCCTGGGAGAGGTGTCGGATATCGCTGATTACTCACTATATGTCCGCCAGAAGGGTGTGGGTATACCGGGTTTCGAGCCGGCTTTTGCCATAATCGCCCTTGCGATGATCTCGGTGTTGTTGTTCGGGTTCGCCAAGAGGAAGAGGTCCAGATAGAACCTGTTCGGGAACTCTTCCATCTTTTTTCCTTCGATGCTAATTAATTTTATATGATCTTGAACATATGCGTTCAGGAGCTGATCCGCATGTGCCAGGTAAAAGAGATGCTTTCACGGTCGGAGGACCTGGAAAAGGCTGCAAATGTTGCCATTAACGAAGTACTGAAGGTCAGGGAAGGGGAAAAAGTCCTGATCGTAACGAACCCTTCCACTGATGTCAATGTGATCAGTGTGGCACTGTTCGATATGTCGGTCAGGGTGGGGGCAGAGACAACGCTTGTGGTCCAGCCGACCAAGAGCCAGCTGGATCTCGCCAATGAAACGGTCCTGGGGGCGCTCAAAACGAATCCCGATGTCCTGATATCGATCTCCGAGGAGAAACTGGGAAAGGACCGCTACGCCATCAAGGACCCGATAAAGGTCGGTGAAAAAACCTACGACCACTACTTCAACTATCTGCTTGGAGAGAAGATAAGCAGGAGCTTCTGGTCTCCCTCGGTGACCAGGGACATTTTCGAGAGGACGGTTCCGATAGATTACTCCCGCTTGCGGGAGGACTGTGCCAGGATCAAGGAGATACTGGATCGGGGTGATGTCGTCAATATCAAAGCCCCCTCAGGAACCGATATCGAGATCGGGATAAGAGGAAGGTCCGCAAGGTCGGACGATGGAAATTTTGCCGAACCTGGTTCGGGAGGAAACCTCCCCGCAGGAGAGACCTTCATCTCACCGGAGCTTGGGGCCTCCTCCGGGAGGATCGTCTTTGACGGCTCCATTGCTTCCGACAGGGGTATAATAATGATAGACAGGCCGATCACCTGCGAGGTGGAAGCCGGTCTGGTGACAGGCGTACATGGTGGGGAGGAAGCCGCAAAGCTCAGGGCCACCCTCCAAAGAGCAAGGGAAAGGACTGCCGAATTCGTGGAGCAGGGCAAACTTCCAAAGGAGGAACTTGCACATTACATGACCAACACGACCAACCTCGGGGAGCTCGGGATCGGTCTCAATCCGAAGGCAACAATAATTGGGAACATGCTCGAGGATGAGAAGGTCTACGGGACCTGCCACATCGCCATCGGCGCCAACTATGATAACGATGCAAGGGCGCTGATACATCTTGACGGGCTTATCCGGTCGCCGACCATCACAGTGTCCGGACCCGGTTACGAGGCCCCCATCATGAAGGACGGGGAGCTTGTAATGTGAAAAGGTTCATCATGTTCTATTTCGGACCGGTCCGAAGGTATGACAGGAGTGGATCGATCATATTGTGGATAGCGGGAATAATGGTACATATTGGGCTTTTTCATGGAGCAATATATATTAACCTCCATGACCTAGTATCGATCGCAGGGTAGGAACCATGTCCACGATCAAGGATAGGGAAAAGCTTCATGAAGCGGCACATGATGGAACTGACGAGATCGACCTCGGAACCGAATTGAACTCGCTCAACGAGGAGATCAAGATACTCAAGGGGCAGCTCAGGTCCATAGAGTATACCACGAATCTCGAGAGAGAGGCCTACAAGAGGGAGCTTGCCGGTGCCTACGATGAAGTGAACATGCTCAGAAGGGAAAGGAACCTGCTTAAGAAGCAGCTCGATGAGATCATGAAACCCCCCATGCTCCTGGGAGAGGTCCTGGAGCAGATCGACGAAAATGAGGTCATAATCAAGAACGGCACGGGCCAGACCTTCATCACGACTATGTCCAACGATGTGAACCAAAAGGAGATCGAGGTGGGATCAAGGGTTGGACTCGACCGGAACAACCTGGTCATAATGAGGGTCCTTACCAAGGGCAAGGATCCCATAATCATGGGCTCGGAGCTTCTTGAGCGCCCCCGGGTCACATACGACGACATAGGAGGTCTGGACGAGGCCATAATGGAGCTCAAGGAGGTTATGGAGCTGCCTCTCCTCAACCCCAGGGTGTTCAGACAGATCGGGATCAAACCTCCAAGCGGTGTCCTTCTTATAGGGCCTCCCGGCACCGGAAAGACCCTCCTGGCAAAAGCTGTCGCCAATTCCGCCGGGTGCACCTTCATCAGGATCGTTGGGTCCGAGCTGGTCCAGAAGTTCATCGGAGAAGGGGGAAGGCTGGTGAGGGAGCTTTTCCAGCTTGCCCGGGAGAAAAAACCCTGTATAATATTCATAGACGAACTGGATGCGATCGGTGCCCGGAGGCTTGGCATGGACACCACCGGGGACAGGGAGGTCCAGAGGACATTGATGCAGCTCCTTGCCGAAATGGACGGTTTTCATCCCCTCGAGGAGATCGGGGTGATGGCGGCGACCAACCGCAAGGACATAATCGACGAGGCCCTCATGAGACCTGGCCGTTTC
>JAFGJI010000232.1 GCA_016929175.1 Thermoplasmatota archaeon
ACCCGGCATGGATGACGATAGCGACCTCGTCCCCAGGCACGACGATGGAAGGAGCCACCCCTGGCTCGTATACGGCGGAATAGCCGGAGCGATACTGACCGTCATGGCATTCCTGGGATTCACCGAGATCGGTATGGTGATCATTTTCACTGTCGGTTCGAGCCTCTATTCAAAACTCAGCAAGAAGGATATTCTGAACCACGAGGTCAGGGGTCTTATCAGGGGTTATATAATAGCCAATCCAGGAGATCATTATTCATCCATCAAACGCAACCTGGACCTGAACAACGGAACCCTTGCATATCATCTCAGGGTCCTCGAGCAGTCAGGTTTTATAAAGTCAATGTATGACGGCATATACAAGAGGTATTATCCATCCAATGTGAACATCTCAAAACTGAAAAAGAACGTCTCCAAGCAGGAGGAGATATTCAATATCATCCTTGAGAACCCCGGGGTGACCATGGAGGAGATCGGCAGGATGATCGGGGTATCCCGTCAGGTCGTCAACTACCATGTGAAGAACCTGATCAGGGCAGGGGTGGTATCTTACCTGAGGGACCAGAAATCCGCCAAGTTCTTCCCGCGGGATGATGGTGGTAAAGGGTTCGAGCAGACCTAGCGAAAATGATTTCTCGTTATAAGCAGATGCACCCGGGATGAAGATCGGAATATTGACCGGTTCCATACATCCGTCTTCCCTGACGGGAAGCCGGGCTGTTGATACCGGGAAGGGAACCCCCTCCTCCTCCATATACGATCTTGATGTGAAGGATATCGAATACCTGATGATCGCTAGACATTCCATCCCGCCAAGGATACCCCCCCACATGATAAACCACAGGGCGAACCTGCTTGCCCTGAAGGAGGCCGGAGCCACCTCCATGATCTCCATCTGTTCCACGGGCGCTCTCAGAAATGATATCCCGGTGCCTTCCGTTGCGGTCCCCGAGGATTTCATAGACCTTTCACCGGTCCAAACTTTCTTCGATGACAGCATTCACCATGCCACACCCTCCCTGGACATCCGTTTACGAAAGGCCCTTGTGCTCTCTGCACAAGGATCCGGTCTGCCCTGCATTGATGGTGGCGTTTACATCCAGACCAAAGGTCCAAGGCTGGAGACCAGGGCGGAGGTGAGAATGCTCTCCGGGTTCGGGGACTACGTCGGTATGAACCTGGCATCGGAAGCGGGTTTGTGCTGTGAGCTCGGAATTCCCGTGGCCGGTCTGGTAACAGTGGACAATCACGCCAACGGTATAGTTGAAAAAGAACTCGATTATCGGGAAATTCTGGACGCTGCCCGGTCAAAGTGGAATATCGTAATGGGTATCCTGACCGGACTTGCCGACCATGCAGATATACTTTGATCGCCGATCTTAGGTCCCCCGCGGGGGACAATGAAGGGGGTTCGAGAAATGAACAGCAGCCTGGAACGTCTGAAGGGGTCTTTCCGCGACGTGCCGATCGTAAGGATCGGTGAATACAATTACTTCGTGCACCCGCTTTCCGATGGTATACCGCTCATCGGACCTGACATGGTCGGTGATGCGACCAGATGCATGATACCCCTGCTGCCGGACAGCTCCGGATACGACATACTGCTGACGGTGGAATCCATGGGGATCCCCATCACCACCTCGGTCTCCCTTGAGGTTTTAAAACCATTTTCCATCGTAAGGAAGAGGAGGTACGACCTCCCGGGAGAGGTGAGGGTGGGGCAGAGGACCGGATATTCCTCTTCGGAACTGCATCTCAACCTACCGGAGGGTGGAGGCAGGGCGGTTGTGCTTGACGATGTCATATCCACAGGTGGCACATTGAGGTCTATCGCTGAAGGATCGAAGAGAGCGGGGTGGGAGCTCGTATGCGCGGTCATTCTTTTCAACAAGATAGGAGAGGGGAGGGACAGACTGGCGGCGGAGCTCGGATTCCCCATAAGGACAGTGCTCGATGTGGGATACACTGACGGCTCTTTCGAAGCAATGCCTTCCATCAATCAACTTGGATCGACCCGGATCCCTGATATCCTATAAATGTTATTAAATATCGAATTGTTACCAGGATCGATGGTCGATATCGATATCCTGATCGAGGGATCTGCCTGCAGGGTGGGAAAAGGCTGGAATGCCGTTCCCAACACGATACTGGTGACTGAGGGTCATCGCCGGATCCTTGTCGATCCCGGCAACCACCCGAAACTGCTGGATGTCCTTGAGAAGAGATCTATACGTACGAAGGACATAGAGATCGTATTTCTCACGCATTCCCACCTGGACCACTCCCTCAACGCCGGTCTCTTTCACGATTCACTTATCTTCGACGGGCAGTTCTCCCACGAGGGAACGATGATGGCCCCTCACGGAGGGAGGATCCCCGGGACGGATATGGAGATCATCCCCACCCCCGGTCATTCTCATGACCATGCTTCGCTCATTATCCGGACACGGGAAGGGAAGACTGCCATCTGCGGTGACCTTTTCTGGTGGGAAAGCGGCAAAGAGCAGAGATTGGACATTTCCTCCCTTCTCTTTCTGGAGGACCCCTTTGCTGTCGATACGGACCTTCTGATATCCAGCAGGCGGAACATCCTGGGATCCGCTGACCTTTTCATACCCGGACACGGCAGACCATTCACCGTCATAAGGGATCAGTAGCCCTTTTCTCCGATGAGTGGTACGAAAACACAGCGGGTCAGTTGTTCTTCAGAGATCATTCCATCCTTTTTCTTCAACCGGACAAGACCCTGTACACCGCTCATCGGACCGACGACCCCGAGGAGGGAGCCACCATCGGCAAGCTGCTCCAATACTGACCCTGGTATGTCCGGTGCGGCACAGGTGTAGTATATTCTGTCGAATGGAGCTTGCTCCGGAAGACCGATCGAGCCGTCACCCTCGATAACGGTCACGTTCTCCATACCCGCACGGGACAGGTTCTTTCGTGCTTCGCGTGCGAGATCGCCGATCCTCTCCACAGTGAAGACATGACCTCCTGGCCGGATGAGCCTGGATACCACGGCAGCATGATATCCCGATCCCGTTCCGATCTCCAGCACCTTCTGGCCAGGTCCAGCATTCATCTCCTCGGCCATGATCGCGACCATGTGCGGGGCTGAGATCGTCTGGCCCCTCCCTATCGGGAGAGGCCGATCGATATATGCCTCGAACCTGATGAAGTTCGGGATGAAAAGTTCCCTTGGTACAGAAAGCATGGCTGACCTGACCTCGGGCGACCGTATATCTCCCCTCGAATAAAGCTCCTCGACGAGCATCGATCTCTGTTGTTGATATTTCCTGTCTGCATTCATTACAGATCTCCGCTGAGGTCAATGGTATGCTCCCTTTCCCTTCCGAAGGAAACAATAGAGATACTGGAATTCACTTCCCGCTCGATCATGCTCATGTAATCGAGAAGTGCACCAGGAAGGTCTTCCTGCCCTTTCACCAGCTTCCAATCGTCTCCGGTCATTTCCGTCCACCCTTTCACCTTCTTGTAAACAGGGGTTGCCTTCTCAAGGAGCTTGATATGTGATGGAAAATACCTCAGTTCTGTGCCGAGGCCGTGGTTCTCCGCATCCTCCAACGGAATGCGGTATCCCGTGCATATCTTGAGATCATTGAATCCCGAGAGGACGTCCACCTTTGTAAGGGCGAGGTCCGTGATGGAGTTCCATCTCACGGAGGAACGTACCATTACAAGGTCGAGCCAGCCACATCGTCGGGGCCTGTTCGTCGTCGTTCCGTACTCCCCCCCCCTCTCCTGGATGAGCTTTCCTACCTCATCCTTCAATTCGGTCGGAAATGGACCCTCTCCCACCCTTGTCGTATAAGCCTTCACGACACCCATTATTCTGTCGATATCAAAGGGGCCGATCCCGGAGCCGGCCGATGCATATCCCGCCGTGCATGACGAAGAAGTGACAAAGGGATATGTTCCCCTGTCGATGTCCAGAAAGGTCCCCTGGGCTCCTTCCAGAAGGATATTCTTCCCGCTCTCCACAAGACCATTTAGAAGCAGAGGTGCGTCCCTGACGTGCGGGAGAAGGGTCATTCCCACCTCTGTCAGGCTCCTGAGAACGGATACCTCATCGATCTCCAGGTCAACACCCATTGCATTTCCGGCCAATATTGCGTTACGGACACCATTTTCCACCTTTTCTTTCAGTAGAGTGGGATATCGGAGGTCACCGACCCTGATGCCAACCCTTGCGGCTTTATCCTGATAGCAGGGACCAATCCCCCGTCCGGTCGTTCCAACCTTTCCGCCATCCTTCCTGGCAGCCTCCTGAAGCCCGTCGAGCTGCTTGTGATATGGCATTATCAGGTGTGCCCTGTCGGAAATGACGACGCCTGCGGTATTTATTCCAGCATCCTCAAGATAATCAAGTTCATTCTTGAGCACCCATGGATCGATCACCGTACCGTCCCCGATCACGGCCATTTTGTTGCCACGGATCACTCCGGATGGGACAAGATGGAGCTTGAACGTCCTCCCTCCGACCACAATGGTGTGACCTGCGTTGTTCCCTCCTTGATACCTGACGACCGCATCGGCCTTTTCCGCCAGGATGTCCGTTATCTTACCCTTGCCTTCATCACCCCACTGGGTCCCCATCAGGATCGTGCACACCATGTTTCCACGAACGGAGTACGGTAAACCTTTATTTCAACGTGTCGCAGCCCCTCAGGGGGCATTTTCCTGAAGTCATTTATCAATAATATCATCGGAATGGTTATAATGAGAGACCAACATTTGAGCCAGGTGATCCGAAGCGGGATCTGAGTATCGGGGGTGGTCCTGATTGTTCCAAAACACGGTCATTGGTCTTGACAAGGTGTTCAAGAACGACATCAAGAGACCGAAGGTTGTTCTTGTGACGGGTCCACCAGGGTCCATGAAATCCAGCTTCATATACAGCCTGCTGACAAGCCATCTGGATCAGACCGGTGAGTTCGGCGTTTACACAACCCTTGAGGAATCGGTATCCTCGCATCTGCAGAACATGGAAAGCCTTGGAGTGAAGCTCTGCATGAACATGCAGATAACGGACTTTACGGACATAAGGGAGGAGCAGGAAGACCTGGATTACCTGAAGTTCCTGGAAAAGATGCTAAGACATTTCAAGAAAGTAAAGGGGGAGCAGTTCACCTGTTTTGCCCTGGATTCCCTTGGAGCCCTATACTCACTGATGGACGGTGAGGAGAACATGAGGAAGAAGATGTATCATTTCTTCCAGCTCCTCCGCGACATGAACCTCTACAGTTACATCGTGATGGAAAGGTCAATGAATGGAGAGTCGAACCTCCTCGGGAACGAAGGGTTCCTCAGCGACGGGATCATCTATCTTGGCCTGAAAAGGAGACAGGGACGCCTTTCAAGGTTCCTGCAGATCGAAAAGATGAGAGCATGCGAACATTCGATGGAACTGCATGCTCTGGACATAAGGATGGGGAAGCTGTGCGTTCTGGGACCAATATTCGAATGAAAAAGGTGAAGATCAACAATGAACGAAGAATGCAACGATAAAAGAAAGGACCAGAAGAATTGGCTAAAAGAGCACAATTCCATACAGATCGATCTCTTCAAGATGAAGGATGAGTTCCTGTCGGAGAAGAAACCAGCCATACAGACCGGAGACAAAGGGGAGGAGCGGATCCCTTCCGGGAAGGAGGACCCCCCCACTTCGGAAAGGCCAGCAAGGTCCCCAAAGGAAGCTATCACTGAAAGAAATTGCGGAGAATTGACCATCAAACAGCTTCTCGGTGAAAAGACCGAAGGTAAGACAACCACTATCGAGAAAAAACAATCCCTTGACCCCCCAAGAATGGCCGGGGGGCAGATACCTGCTTCACCGGACCTTTCAGGGAAGATAGCCAACGTCCTTCTCCTCGAGGATAGATTGAAGAGACGCAAGTTCGAACTGGAGATGAGGGCGGAGGGCAAGAAGGCCCCCCCTCCCCCCACAAACCCCATCCAAAAGGAGAGGGAGGAGGGGGAAGAGGATTGGAAAGGGACCACGGAGGAAGCAGTAAGGAAAAGGAGGGACAAGGACCGAAATAAAAAAGGGGTCATGAACACAAGGGCATCAGAAATGGGACCTGACATGCGAGGGAAACCGGCAGAAAGGGGGAGAACGGAGAATGTGAGGGATGTTCGTGAAGACCGTTCCCTGGAAGACGATCGTGTCAGAGGCGACGGGAAAAAAAAGAAAAAGAAGAGGGGCATTATGGCCCTGTTCGGGAGATAGTGACGTCCTTCGTTGTTATCCCGGTAGAATAATTACGGGGGCAATTTAATAATTAAGGTTGTACATTGTTAGCTAGGTATGGGATTAAGGATAAGGAAAATACTATCCGTATGGAACAAGTTGTCCGGGGTGGATTAGAGATGGGATCTTCAAAGAAAAAAAAGGGGAAAGGGACCGGAAAGGGATCATCCCAAAAGGAACATAGTGAGGGGGTGGAGGAGGAGGAGATGTTCTATGGCCTTCTGATGAACCTGGGTCTCTCGGTAGCTGGTCTCAGGAAGGAAATAAATGCTCTGGCCAGAGCACTCAACTCGGGGAAGGAAGGATCTGAAGATCTGAGAGGCAGGCTCAAGACCAGAATGGATTCCATTTACGAGAAATGGCTAGAGAGAAGGGTTGGTTTCGGCATCTCCTACGCGGAAAAAGGCATTCAGATCATGAAGGAGAGAAAACTTGACACCGCCCCCGTGAAGAACAGGTTGGGCGATGTCAAGAAGGAACTCGATAACAGGGCCTTCGATAATGCCTTTAAAAGCCTTTCGGAGATACGGTCAGAACTCGATCAGGTCTTTTCCAGGTTCCCTGAGATAACACTCGCGAGCGGATGGGAGATCACCGAGAAATCCCTGGATGCCTACCAGGAACTGAGGGCTCCGGCAAATAAGATGTCGCAACCAAGGAAATATTTCAGGAAACTTGTAAAACTCCTTGAGACTAATGATTTCGATAAAAGCCTGGTGTACTCGAACCTGCTCTATACCACCATCCAGCATGAGATGGGGGATGAGATCTCCAAGGACCGGTTCAAAGCCATCCAGGAGGAGATAGGCCCTCTCATGAACATGATGGATGAGTTCAGGAAATTCGGCATCGAGCCGGAAGGAATGAACAGGGACCTCAAAAAACTTGAAACACTCGACCCGGGTAGTTACTCGGAAGCGCAGACGACCATAAGCCGGTTGAGCAAGAACATATCGCGGATGGAAAATGAATATTTCCGAAGGAAGGGAAGCGTGAACGTTCTCGAGACGGAGGAACTCATCGATGAATACGGATCGCTCATTGACCTCGAGCAGGCGAGGAAGAGGTCCGAGAAGATGAAGAAGAGCCAGAACAGATCGTCTCCGAGGAAGTTCATGGAAGATAGCTCCGCCCTCCTCGATGATGTCAAGAGCGCACTCTATGACAACTTCGAGGGACAGGTCAAGGACCGCATGAAGGCACTCGAGGAAGGGATATCAAAGATCCGCTCAGATGATGATAGACGAAAGATGCTGGAATTGCAGGGCTCCCTCCAGAAAGCCCTGGAGAACAGGGATATCAGCGAGGCGATGGAATACCTCGAGATCGCCGAATCGATGATGGGACAGT
>JAFGJI010000233.1 GCA_016929175.1 Thermoplasmatota archaeon
CAGCTGCCTCTCCGCAAGGACCTCGCTTTCGCCTGTCACGCTATCGATCAGCTCCACGGATAGCCTGTCCATGGCGTTTCGCAGCTCTTCGAAATATGTAAGGTGGAACGCACCGACCGTGTCAGAGGATTCCAAATGGGCCATTCCAAGCTGTGGGTACAAGTAAGGTCCAATGATGTTGGAATTCAACACCATTGTTATTGCCAGTTCCTCCGGTGTCATATCCGGATCTTCGATGAGGGTCTCCCAGACGTCCTTCATTTCAATATTGCCGGTCAAGTACATGTCCTCTCCGGTGTCCCCGACCGCCATCGGCTCGTATCCGACCAGGATATCTGCCGCGTTTGATACTTCGTAACCGAACTCTAGGTTCGCCATGAAGCAGGCGTCCATGGACATTACATCTATCCTCTGACCGTTCTTCTTTACCGAGTTCTCGAGAGCTTCACCGATCTCCCAGGATTCAAGAAATGCCCCATCGCTTGTCTCATCTATACCTGCCCCCAACCAGCCGGCACCGTGGTCCATGAAATGGAGGTTGAAATGCTCCGCGGGAAACATCTCCATAGCCCAGGTAACATATCCACAAAGGACTTCGGAGCTTCCAGTGTTGAGCTCGTCGGTCCAATCCGGATCGATGGAGGAGACGGGGTAGCAATATGACGTTCCCTTCTGGATGAACAGGAACTCGCAGTCCCCTTCGATCTCCTGATCCACAAGGGCTACCAGATTCACTTCCTCTGTCGAACCGAACAGTTCCAGATGGTAAAGATCGGATTCCCAGGCCTCCATTGGACCGATCGAGTTGTCGTAGGCCACGTAGAATATCAATGTCCATTTCCTTTCTGGCTGCCTTTCCAGGTCAGGGATCTCGGGCATGGGTTCTTCCGGATCATGATCCGGACCCGGTTCCGGTCCGGGCTCATCATGGAGATCGTCATCCGGCGGAGGTTCGATAGTATCGTCCGGAGTCGGAAGGAGAGGTCCTTCATCGTCAGAGTCCCCGTCAGGAAGAACCGGCCCCTCATTTCCATTATCATCCCTTAAAAGGTCGGCGCCCCGATCGTTACCATCGTTCCTCGGCCAGTATGCCATTGTCCCCACTGCTATCAGGATAACGACCGATAATGCAACAAGACCGAGGACGGTGCTCTTCCTTCCCGACAACTCTCTCCGCTCCGGTGGTTCATTCACGGGTTGGATATATGATGCTTGTGGAACTTCAATTGAAACAAAGGATCGCAGACAGGGCAATGAAAAGATCAAAGTGGCCGGGGATCGAGGAATGTCGCGGAATGGAACCTGCAAAGGACCATGGCCTGCTGATGTCCACACCAGTCGCGTTCAGACATCCGCTTCCGAACAGAAAATGGGTCCGTGCCAGGTTTGACCTGACGAGCAGGTATCTTCCCTTTACATCAATGACAAGAGGTTCTCTTTTCAAGGAAGCGAATGAAAATGGAGATCCGTGGTTTTTCATGGTTTCCTATGGTACTCCATTCATTACGAAACCTATAATTAGTGATGTCACTGATTATTGAATTCAGAATTCCTGATGGGGATGGTAAAATGCTGATGCGAGATAAAGGCGTATTGTTCGGGTTGATATGTGTTCTGCTGCTGGGGATATCGGCTGTTTCCTTCATTCCAACGGCTGCGGAAGGTGCCGAGACCGGTTATTTTCATGTCTACGTGGAAGCCTCGGATATCCAGGGTCCGATAGCCGGTGCCTATGTGGCCATAGATGATGATATCACATGGATCACCGAGAAGGACGGGATATGTACTCCGACAGGTATAGAGTTCGGTGTCCATAACATCACCGTGTTCGCCAAAGGTTACAAGGCAAGCATGCAGAAAGTGGAGTTCATCAGGAACGGAACGACCTACAATTTCGTCCTTGACCCCAAGGAGGAGGTAAGGGAGGGGATCATAAAAGGGAAGGTCTACCTCGAAGCATATCTGCCCCCGTACGACGCCGGGGAAGCGATCGTTGGGATCGATTCCCTCGGTGCTGCACCTGTCTCCGATATGGTGGATGTCTATCCGACGGACGACCCCCTCATCGGAGAGTATTACGTGATCGTGCAGCCGGGGGATTATGACCCGTGGTGCTTTGCCTACGGGCATGTGCCTCAGCACCTGCCCTCGGTGACAGTGGGCCCGGGCCAGGTCGCCTATGTCGATTTCCACCTGAAGTTCACCGGAATGAAGGAAAGCGGCCTTGCAGGCAATGTTACCGATTCGGTGACGGGCGATCCCATTTCCGGGGCAACTGTCATCGCGACGAACGGTGTATCCACATTCGTCACCTCGACCGACAGCTACGGCTTCTATTTCTTTATCAGCCCACCCGCAGGCTCCTACACGCTCATAGCGGCATCATCCAGCTATGATCCGGGAACCGCATCAGGCACTGTCAACTGGGGACAGATCACATACGTCGATATCCAGTTGAAAAAGGCTGATGGCAAAAGGACCATTCTATGGGGTTTCGTCTACGGGAACGGTATTCCGCTCTCCACGGGGAACGTTTTCACGGACGTGCCCCACGTGGTGAACACGCACGCAATGGGTATTTCGGGCCTCTATGTGATAATGGACTTCCCCGGTGACGAGAACCACCTGGTGGGTGCCACCGCCCCGGGATACTTCCCCGTGTCGATGAACATCACCGTTCCTACGGGGGCCGTCCAGAGGCAGGACTTCTACCTGCAGGGCGGGGACAAGAGGACCGCGGTGCTCATAGCATCCGTTTACGAAGAAGGCACCGGGCTGGATGTAAACGGCTCGACGGTCCTTCTCGACAATCCCGGTACCTTCTCGGATTCACAATATTCAGGTTCCGCATCAAATACCGTGGTCTGGGTGGGGATCCCCGCCTGGGGTTCCTACTCCATGAACTGCCTGGTGGCTGGTTATACCTTCGTCAGCTACGATATACCGCCCGGTACGGGACCTTATCTCCCCTCGGATACCTTTGCACTCACGTTCGGAACGGTCAACCATGCTGAACTGTTCATGAAAAAGACCGAGACCGGGGAGAAGGCAAAGATCTGGGGATACGTGACCGATGCCACATACAGCTCGAACATAGCAGGATGCCCGATACTCGACATTACCGGGAATATGACCCTCTTCTCCACCACCGACGCTGTCGGTTTTTACATCGAATACGTGTCCCCGGACACCTATACTCTGGTGGCCCTCCCGCCCGGAGCCTACCTGATCATGAACTACGACCATGCTACCGGGATCTGGGGATGGGGTCCATGGACGGGTACCGTCGCACCGGGAGAATCCAGGCACGTGGATTACGTGGTAAAGACCGAGAAGGAGGGCAGTATGCTCATCAGCGGACAGGTCGTGATGGAGGGGACCGGGGACCCGGTCTCTGCGTTCGACCTGGAAGCAACGAGCCCGTCGACCACTGTTCTCTATGATTCCACCCCCTCAACGGGCTTCTTCCTGTTCTCCCCTCTATGGGAAACGGGGGTGTGGACCGTCTACGGAAACCATTCTTCCCTTTACGTGGTCAATGTTGAATACTGGCTGCTCACTACCGGAACGCACCACAGCTCCACCACCCTGCCGATATCCTTCAATCTGACGTACACCGACTGCATGTGGGTGAAGATAACCGTGCAGAAGGAGGTTCCGAACAACAGGACCCAGATATGGGGATACGTCTATGTTGATTCCATAGGTGGATACACTTCTCATTTCTCGAGCGTCCTCGATCTTTCCGGGGCCATGACCGTATTCGACGTTACGGACTCAACCGGTCATTACCAGAGGTTCGTTTCCCCCGGCACCTTCACACTGATGCCCCTTGCTGTGGGTGGATACTCCGTCCTTTCTTACGACTACGCCACGGGAACCCTTTCCACCGCCCCGTGGAACGGGATCGTTTCAGCAGGGGAATCAAGGCATGTGGACTTCGTCATGAAGCAGGACCGGGAATCGGCGAAGATCGCGGGACAGGTGGTGATGGCTGCCACGAACGCACCCGTATCGGGGTTCCACGTGGGTATATCGTCCGGATCGTTGAGCTACACGGAGACCACTCCCTCCAACGGTTTCTTCGTGTTCCCGCCCATTTATCTCTTCTCGACATGGGAGCTCAACGGTTTCCATCCATCACTCTACGTCGTGGAGGTGAAGTACCATCTGTGGCCCAGCGGATCGGTCTCCACCTCTCCGGTGCTCCCTGTGAACTTCGCCATCGCGATGACGGACATCATGTGGGTGGAGATCATAGTGTCCCAGCAGGAGCCGCAGGTATCGAAGCTCTACGGGAACGTCTACAAGCTCTTCACCTACGCCCCGGCGGCCGGTTCAATGGTCCGCATCTATCAGAACCCCGGATTGATACTTGTTGACACGCTGACAGCCGATCCCGGCGGTTACTACGAGAAATACCTCTCCCCGGGAGATTACTATGTCAAGGCGTCCCTTTCGGGATACGCGGCCTCATCCGCGAACGTGGTAATGACCACCGGGTCCATCATCTACCAGCCCTTCTACCTGTTCCCCAGGATCATCCCGATCCCGCTGCCGCTGAACATCTCCATCAGGTTCGTCAACGAGAAGAACGACACACCGGTGGCCGGGCTCAAGGTCTCAATTGCGGGGGTGGCCGATCTTGTGACGGACGGGGAGGGGATGGTAAGGTTCGGAATCCCCGAGGCGGGAGAGTATTCCATCCGGATCGGTGCCGCGTCAGGGGTCCTCTACGATGCGAACGGGAACAAGGTGGGGGAGTTCGTGTCCCCCTTGAAGCTGGAATCCAACGAGACCTACACGGCGAAGGTGACCCTGTATCGGGAGATCATCATCGAAACAGGCGGCGATACCAGGGATGCAAAGGAGAACGTCATCCCCGATATAGGTTGGTTGGGGATCCTTCTATTGGTCCTCATCATAGGATTCATAGTGGGTTTCGTTGTCAGGAAACCGAAGAACACCTCCGATATCGAGGAGTGATCCCGAAAGGGAAGATGTAGTGGGGGCTCCGGGGAGGGCCCCATCTTTATTTTATTTGGATAGGTACTTACATGATATGGATATTATTACAAGATCACTTTATAACGTCCATAACGTGAATACAATTATATAAAAGTTGATCTTCATCAACTCTTCGGAAACCATTTGCCGGTTCCCCCGGAGGTGTAAAGTTGGATTTGAGTAAAAGAGAAATAGAGATAAATGCATTAGGTTTGTAGAGGGATAAGAAGGGGGACCTGAAGGGAACCGGTAGTATTCCCTTCAGGGACGATAGTCATTTCCGCGGAGAGTAAAAAAATGAATTTCGATGAATTCTTCAAGAAAGCCTCCGGGCATGATGCCTTTCCTTTTCAGAAAAAGCTTGCACTCGAGCCGGGTCTCCCTCAACTTCTCGATATTCCAACAGGATGCGGAAAGACGGCGGCAGTGGTTCTGGCGTGGTTGTGGCGGCGAAGGTTCGCCGGGGAGGAGGTCAGGGAGAAGACGCCGCGAAGGCTGGTGTACTGTCTTCCAATGAGAGTACTCGTGGAGCAGACCAGGGATAATTGCGTGAACATCTCTACGCAAAACAATGTGGGAGGGGCAACGTGACCGGTCCGCAGCTCGAAGGCTTGAATCACCACATATTGACCTTGAAGGGTGGGTATGAGTCCGATATCCTCGAATATAAGCGCAATTTCAATTCGAAGGAAGTGTTGATAACCACGAGCGCATTTGCGAATACGCGGGGCGGAACCATAATCATCGGCATCGATGATTCTGGAGGGGTCAAAGGGGTGAAATTGGGAAATGAATCGCTTCGCGATTGGGCCAATCAGATCTCACAAGGCACCGAACCTGTTGTGGCCCCTGAGATTATTTTGGAAACCATTCAGGGTAAACCCGTTGTTCTGGTAAAGATCGCAGAATCGCCAATAAAACCCGTATC
>JAFGJI010000234.1 GCA_016929175.1 Thermoplasmatota archaeon
AACACTCGAACGGGGCCGTAGGGTAGCTTGGACCATCCTAGCTGCTTGGGGTGCAGTTGACCTGAGTTCAAATCTCAGCGGCCCCACTAATTTCCATCGATAAGTATTCTTAACCTCCTTACGCTTCCGGATCCGATGAGAACTGAAGTTTACGTCCCCCAGGGTGGTATGGAGGAGAAGGTCCGTGAATGGCTCTCAAAGCTCGATCGAAAAAGAAGATGGCCCTCAGGACCTGAGAGACCTGCGCTCCTTGTACTGGATATGCAGAGGTTCTTCACCGGCCCTGAAAGCCATGCCTTCATCCCGGCATCGCGAGAGATCATACCGGTAATTTCGAACATAGTTGAAAAGTTCAAAGGACCGATCTTCAAAACAAGACACATACAACCGGAAGATGCCGGGAACCTGATGACACTCTGGTGGAGAGACAGGGTCCGGGGTGAGCTTTCGGAAATGGATGCGGGGATATCCGGAATCAAGGGAGAGATCATCCGGAAAGAGCATTATTCCGCATTTCATGATACAGGTTTGGATCGGATATTGAATGAACTCGATGTCGGATCCGTCATTGTAACAGGGGTTATGACGGAGCTCTGTTGCGAAACCACTGCAAGGGATGCTTTCATGAGGGGATTCAAGGTCTTTTTCATCGCAGATGGCACAGCAACGTCGACCGAGGAGAAGCACATGTCGTCCCTCAAAGCAATATCACACGGTTTCGGGGAGGTGATATCATCGAAGGAGCTTATGTCGCGGTTATAGGTGCCGGTCCAGCTGGAATATCAGCGGCCATCCAGCTGAAGAAGGAATGCATCCCCTTCAAGCTGTATGAGAGGAGGGAGCCTGGTGGACTACTTCATTATGCAAACCGTGTGGATAATCTTCTGGGACATGCGGGAAAGACCGGGGCCGAACTGTGCACGGAATTCCGGGAGCATCTTGATACCATGGGTATCGAGATCATTAAGGAGGAGGTCCAAAATGTCGCAGTTTCCGGTGGGGGTTTCATTGTCGATGGTGAGGAGTTCACACATCTGATATTGGCCACGGGGACCCTTCCCAAAAAACTTGACATTCCCGGAGCCTTGTACTATCTGGAGCCCGAACATATTGTCAGGGGTGAGGATCTCCTTATCATAGGCAGTGGTGACCTGGCCTTCGACAATGCTGTGAGGGCTGCTGCTTCAGGTGTCTTTGTTACGGTCCTTAGAAGAAAGAAGGTGTCAGCGAACGAAACGCTGATGGGAGAGGCCAGGTCACTCGGGGTGAAGGAGGTCGTGGGCGAGGTTACGGACCTCCTGTTCGATGGGAGGATCTATTGTTACGGTGGCATCAAGTACAACAAGGTGGCGGTCTTTGTCGGGAGGACCCCCGACAGGACACTGCTTCAAGATATTGGAGAGGTGAATGTCGAACCCCCCTGCTTCTCGACCTCCGTAAAGGGATTATACATAGTAGGGGATGCCGCCCTCGGAAGGTTCGGTCAGACCGCCCTTGCATCCGGGTCCGGTCTGGCTGCTGCGATGCATATAATGAGATGGGTGAAAGAGAGATGAAGATCGTCCTGGAAAAGGGTCATGATGAGCTGGCTACTGTATATGCCGCTGTTTACAGGAACGATGACCGTTTTATACTGGAATTCGTCGATTCCCTCTCCGGCTCCAGGGGAATAGACGAAAAATGGGTCGTTGTGGTCTCATCGCAGTTCGGATGCGCGGTCGGCTGTATGATGTGCGATACCAAGGATTATTTCATGGGAGATCCAACGACGGAGGAGCTCCTCTCCCAGGTCGACCATGTCGTGAGAAAGAGGTTTCCAGACGGAAGGGTTCCAACAGCCAAGTTCAAGGTCCAGTTCGCTAGGATGGGGGAACCGGCCTTTAATATGAACGTCCTGGAGGCGGTACGTCTTATCCCGGAACGGTTCGATGCACCCGGATACATGCCCTGCATCTCGACGGTCGCTCCTTACGGAAAGGACGGTTTCTTTTCCGAACTCATGGAGCTTAACCACGGCTCCTTCCACGGGGGGTTCCAGCTCCAGTTCTCCGTACACTCGACGAACGAAAAGCAGAGAGATAGGATCATACCCGTCAAGAAATGGGACCTTCACGAGATCGCGGATTACGGTAACCATTTCTATACTGGTGGGAGAAAGGTCACACTCAATTTCGCCCTCGGCCCCCAGAACGAGTTCGATCCCGGGAAGATATCGGAGCTCTTCTCCCCGGAAGTGTTCATGATCAAATTGACCCCTGTGAACCCGACCCGGCAGGCCATTATGAACAAACTTGTTAGAGAGAGGCTTTTTGAGGATGATGTCCCCCAATTGTTTGCCCTCAGGGACCTTGGTTTCGAGGTGGTCCTGAGCAATGGGGACCCGAGGGAGAATGATATCGGTTCGAACTGCGGGCAGCTGGCCGCCCTCTGGAAGAAGGGTCATTCGTTCATGCCTGCGAACAGCCTTGGGGCCCCATCCTGATTATCCTTAAATCAGTGCAGGACATTTGACCTTTGATGGTAAACCGCAACTTTTGCCCCCTATGCTCATTTCGCCTGAGCGGTCCGGACATCGAAAGATGCCCCAAGTGCAAGGTAATGCTGGCCGAGGAATGGAAGAGGAAAGAGAGCTACGAGGCTCAACTCCAGAAGAAGAGCGAGACCGTCCAGGGGCCGTTCCATCCGGTGATCGGACTCAAATGTCCCCTCTGCAGTGAGGGAGTGGAGATCCAGGCCGTGCAGATCGAGGAGTACATCGTCAATGGTGAGAAGCTCGGCGACAGTCCGATCGGGCCCATGTACGCTCCCAACCGATGCATAGTTGCCTTCCAGGCATGGAGATGCCGCAAGGACCACCGCATGTTCTCCTCGTTCGAAACGGAGTGGATAGAGCTCTGTCCGAAATGTATGACCCGCAACAGCATGTACGGAAAGCTCGTCAGATCATGCTCTGCATGCAAAACGATGGTCCCCGTTGACTTCTACAGGACGGAGGATCCATTGAAGCTCATGGAGTCCAGAGGGTGGACCTACGCTCCCGACCTTGAGAAATGATGCAACTTGGACCCGCTGACAATGTTCGGAATCCAATTCGATCGACGGATAAAGTCAAAAAGGTGAAGTCCATATGGACCTGTTCGTTCCTCAGGAGAGATTTGCGTGGATGTTTCAGGGACCGGTTTCAGGGAAGGCCTCGGGAAAAAGATCTTCGGAAGGTCCAGATGGAACGTCATCCTTGGAATTCTCGCGGTATTGATCCTTGCCGGGTCCTTCACCGCCCTTGCAGTGAACAAGTTGAACGAGAAGAGTTCGGACAGCTTCACCCTCAACGGGAAGACCTACCAATGGGACACCCTTGACGAGAATTTTGATGAGGTGGAAATCCAGGGATATCTTGGTGTTCCTCTCGTCGACCTTATAGCGGATGCGGAAGTGGAAGAGCCCGAGGAGCACGAATACAGGATCGTCGGGGCCGACGGTTATTTCAAGACAGTTACCTGGGAAGACATGGGGTCGGGGATACTGACAAACGACCACGGT
>JAFGJI010000026.1 GCA_016929175.1 Thermoplasmatota archaeon
AAGGCTACAGGGTGGACATATCTCCTTTCCATGCTTTCACGGATGAAAGCGGGAATTTCTCCGTATCCATAGACCCCGACGAACCGGTATTCAAAGGTGTCCTTGAGGTGAACGGAAGCATTTACGGGTACGGGAGCTACAGTATGGAGCTTGAACTTGATGCCGGGTCCTTCCATGATAAGGGTAAGATCAACCTTTTCCATGTTGATGGATGGTACAATGTGGCTCCCGCCGCCGGCTCCACGGATGTGGAACCCTCGACATCAGTGATATTCAAGTTCAGGGAACCGATCATTGTTCCGGCGGAGGACAGGTTCAGCAGGTTATTCTCCATCATCCGGGACGGTTCGAGGTCTCCGGTTCCCGGAAATTACGAGGTCTCCGAAGATAACAGGACCATCACTTTCAAGCCCACCGACGGTCTTGAACCCGGCATGCTTTATCATGTGAAGATATCGAGGGATCTGATGAGATGGGACAACGTTTCCATGTTCCCGCTTGGGAACTCCACCGGATTCAGGGTCAGACCGCCCTTCATGAACATCACCGTGATCGAACCCTCCGATGCACTGGAGCTGCCCATTGACGGGTTCATAAGGATCTCATTCTCCAGTTTGGTCGATAAAGCTGAGATCGAGGACGAAATGATCATCCAACCCCCCGTGCAGGGGGTGAGGTTCATTTGGGTCTCCGGATCGGAGACGAGGATCACGGCCTTCTTCAAGGTCTCCACGGATTATGTTCTGGAACTGCAGTCCGGAACATACGGTCTTGAAGGTGAATTCCTCACCGCGAATTTCCTTTTCCCGTTCAAGACCTCCACCGGATACGGGAATGAACATGTCCTTGAGGAACCACAGATATTCCCGTCCCCCGACGGGGGTTGGGAACCAGGTCAGAACATCA
The DNA here is from genome assembly GCA_016929175.1 of Thermoplasmatota archaeon. GTDB lineage: Archaea > Thermoplasmatota > Penumbrarchaeia > Penumbrarchaeales > Penumbrarchaeaceae > JAFGLL01. Next base: position 907 of record JAFGJI010000026.1, read on the forward strand.
GGTTTTCCGGGACCGTCACCAATTCAACGGGTTATCTCCTCACCGTGAAGGTCCTCAAGGAAGGGGCCACTTACAGGGAGGCCAGTTCTTTCATATCCGAGGGGGGCCGCTACAGCGTGAACATCAGTGCACCCAACGAGAATGGGAAGTACACCTTATCTATCGCATTATCCATGCCCGACGGTCCGGTGGCGGATGAAAGGTCCTACGAGGTCCAGGTTGGTGATGCTGGTGCAGGGTCCGAACCGGAGGACAACACCACCACTATCATTTTGATCATCATCGTCCTTGTGGTGATCGCGGTGATCATCGGGGCCGTTCTCTATGGAAGACATCAAAGGTCCAGGGTGGGATCCGAGACCACGGGCATCGAGTACTCAGAGGACGAGGCCGATTGGGAGGACATCGAGGACGAATGGTGAAACGGATGGTCCATTGCTGCGTCGAAAATATGGTCTTTCTGTGAACATTTATATCCATTGTCCCCGATAACCCGAATCCGGACATGGTCGGTCCCATATACAGTGGTGGGTGGCATGAACAGGTATGACAGGTTGGTACGGAATATCGGCATCGGTATCTTCGTGGCAATGCTGGTATTGTCGATAGTACTGGGGAGCGACCAGGGTTCCTCCGAACCCAAGCCGCCCAATGGTGGGGATAATTATTTCGAGGATCTGCCGCTGCAGAGGTCCACATCCGCCGAGAACGGTGAGCTCGACCAGGGTGATACACGTACCTTCACCATCACTGAAGGGGATGAGGAGGTATTCAAGAACCTGACCGCCAAGCTATCGTGGACGGATGAGACCGACCCCCCGGGAAGACCGAGGATCAGGAGGTACGAGAACCAGCCGGACACATTCTCACTGAGGGTCGTCTACCCCGACGGCAACTCCTCCGACACACAGGGAGCCAATCCGATCGGTGGCGCCGGCACGCTCGAGGTCTCGGTATCGCTCGATGACGAATACCTCAACACCCTGCTTGACGAAGGAAGGCTGGGGCGTGGGGTCTGGACGATCGAGGTGACCCTGGTCAGGGCCGGTATCTGGACACCTGTCCTTGGACCTGGAGCGATAGGTCTTAACGATGGCGGGAACGAATTCTCGCTCTCGATAGAATATGATTATTATCAGCTGCCGCTCCTGGAGGATGAATAAGAGGTGTTTGGACAATGAGCGACTACGAGCCATACATCTCTCCTGAGCACGACATCCCTGAATTCTCCCTGAAGGCCATAATCGTCGGGATCATAATAACGGTGGTCATGGGGGCGGCGAACGCGTATCTGGGTCTTTTCGTGGGTATGACCGTTTCGGCAACGATCCCCTCTCTGGTGTTCGCCCTTGCCATCCTCAAGATGTTCAAGGGCAACATACTCGAGATAAACATGTCCAAGAACATAGGTGTGGCCGGGGAAGCCCTTGCAGCCGGTATCATATTCACATTCCCGGCAATGATCGTGATAAACCAGATGACGGGCAACGGCGGATGGGAGGAGATGTTCACCTTCACGAACCTGCTCATAATGATCATAATATCCCTCATCGGCGGCCTGTTCGGGATTCTCTTCACAATACCGCTGAGAAAGGTCTTCATACAGGACCTCGACCTTCCATATCCAGAGGGAGTTGCGGCCGCCGAGGTGCTGAAGACCATGGAAAAGGGAGGAAGGGGTATATGGTACATCGCCATAGCAGCAGGCATCGGCGGTTTTATGAAATTCTCGGCCGAGTCTGGACTGTCCCTATGGAAGGAGAAGGTAGAGGGTGTCCTCAACTTCGGCAGGATCAGGTTCTTCGGCGGAGTGAACATATCGCCCGCACTGCTTGGTGTCGGATACATAATCGGGTTCAAGATATCCTTCATCGTCTTCTCCGGCGGAATACTGGGATGGTTGATCGCCATACCTTTGATAGGTGCGATCCAGGGATGGCCGGGAGGGAACCCGATAGATGCGGTGTATACGATATGGTTCGATTACACCAAATGGATAGGTATCGGGGCCGTTCTGACGGGAGGGATATATACCCTCTGGAAGATGAGGAGCCCGCTCGGCCAGTCGATCAAACAGACACTTGGGGGCAAGAAGAAGGAAGCGAATGTCCCGGCCCCTATCAGGACCGAAAGGGATTTCCACGTGTCGGTCATCTATCTGGGAATACTGTTCATTGCCGTACTCGGTCTCTATCTGTTCATAACTGGTGAGGTCGTTCCCTCCATCATCCTTGCCGCCGTGATGATGATCGCCACCTTCCTGTTCACCGCGGTGGCCGGTTACCTGGCAGGAATAGTGGGCTCATCCAACAATCCCATATCATCGGTGACCATAACCACATTGGTGATCACGGCGTTCATGCTGCTTGGTCTCAGCGCGATGCATCTTTCCGGTATGGACAAGGCGGCAGGTATGGGGGCCACCATCCTGGTGGCCGCCATCGTCTGCTGCTCCGCCGCCATAGCGGGAGATTCCATGCAGGAGCTAAAGACGGCACAGATCCTTGGAGCAACCCCCATAAGGATCCAGTGGGGACGGTTCATCGGTGTGGCCGTCGGAGCTGCAGTGATCCCCATCATCGTGGGCCTCCTTGCCGCAGCTTACGGGATAGGCACCCCGGCCCTGCCATCACCTCAGGCCGTAATAATGGGATCCACGGTCTATGCCATATTCAACATGGAGTTCCAGTATCTCATGTTCGGGATAGGGGTCATCATAGCGATAATATTGATATGGAGAAAGCTGCCGGTGATGGCAGTTGCCATCGGGATATATCTGCCGTTCACCCTGACAACCCCGATATTCCTCGGAGGGGTGCTTGGATGGTTGTCCGAGAGGTGGATCGTCAAGAAGACCAAGATGTACGACGGCCTGCAGGGTGAGGCTCTGGAGAAACGAATAAACGAGAACAAGGAGAGCACCTTCAACAAAGGACTGCTTTTCGCTGCAGGACTTGTCGCCGGAGAGGCGGTGCTCGGGGTTATTGTAGCCTTGATAATTATCATCGGAGGACCCGGGGCTATAGCTCTGTTCTCCAAACCGTCTGCCCTCCCCGGGATGCTCGGGTTGCTCTTCATCATGATGATGATCGTTTACATGGTGATAAGGGACCACCTTGGCCAGCTTTCCGGTTCGCAGGCCAGGTCTGTAATGTCCTCCCTGTTCAAAAGGAAATGATAGAAGCGGAGGCCTTTTTATTGGCTGGGAAAATGAAGCGCCCCCTTCCAAAGACAACGGGGTCAGAGGTAAAGGGTCAAGCACCCGGCGAGAAGAATGTTGATGAAAGGCCCTGGTGGACAAGACCCGATGATGAACTACTGAAGGACAGGCTCGACAAGGTGAGGAGCTGGTATGGTTCTGTCAAGACCGATGTGGATGAGGAGGACAGGGACCGGCTGATAGAGGAGGCCGTGAGGAGGGACCCAAGGATCCAGAACCTTCTGGATATGGTCATTGTTAAGGAGCAAGGGATCGGAGTCAAGGGAAAATACCTTGTCATTCCTGTCTACAGGTCGGAAACGGGAGAACGGATCGCCGGAGCCCTGGGATTGAAAACTGAAAGGAAGATCAGGCTTGACAGATACGGTTGGAGCGTCTGGAGGCTCATCGACGGAAAAAGGGATGTAAGGAAGATAGGGAAGCTGCTCTCCGACCATTTCGGTGACGAGGTGGAGCCGTTATTTCCAAGACTGGCCAAGTTCCTGGCCTACCTGCAGAACCTGAAGCTTATCAGGATATCCGCAGGGAAGAAGAGCTGATCTTTCTCTATTTCTTTTTACTCTTCTTCTCCTTCTTCTTCATGGCCGGCATTGGTTCCTCCTCGGGTTCCAGTTCCTCCATCTCGGTTTCCTTATCCTCATCGCCCATCCGTCCCTCCTGAAGTGGAAATTCATCCATTTCCTCGATCTCCTCTTCATCATACATATCGGTCATATCATCCTCATCGAGATCTTCTTCATACTCCTCGAGGTCTTCGTCCTCTGCCAGATCATCCTCGTCCTCATAGTGGTCATCCTCATAGGGAAGGTCGTCCTCGTATTTTTCATCATCATCGAAGTATTCCTCATCATCGAGCTCCATTTCCTCAACGTACTCATCGGAACCATCGCGGGAGGAGTAGGGCTCGTCCTCTTCCCTATCTTTTCGTGATGAGACACGGGAGTAGATCAGCAGGATGATGACAAGGAGAACGGCACCTATCGCCAGTGCGTAGATGATGGACCTGGAATTGTCTCGGTCCCCGGAATCGGGCATCGCTGTGGTGGTGAAGGACCATGTATTGTTCGTATATCCCGGAGGGAAGGTCGTTCCGGCCTCGGAGACTGCGCCGTAGCCCACACTGACCATGTACTCCGTCCCCGCAAGAAATCCATCATGCTCTATCCTGAGGGACATGTTTTCATTGTACCAGAAAAAGACCGGGTTCCTAAGGGAGGGAGCTATGAGCAGAGAGCCCTCGACCGAACCTGTTACGACGGGTTGATTGAAATTAATGATCACCGGCAACCCGAGATCGACCGCCGATCCATACGGGCTCATGGAGGTCAGCATCAAGTCTTCCGGCTCGGGTATGTACGAGTAGTATTCAAGAACCACATCGCCCATGTTCTGGTCCGGTTTTTCGAGCGTCAGTTCAAAGAAGTTCGTTGTAATGTTCACATACCCGGAGATCATCCTTGCTTGGTCCCCTCTTACGCCATCCGGTGGGATCACCTGGAACCTCCCTCTTTGGGGAAGGTTGGAAATGGTGAACATCACGTTCCCGTCAGCGCTTGTCATCTTCTGGTCAATTATGGTGCCGTTCTCGTGCTCAAGTTTTATCAGCGCTCCGTAGACCGCCCCCGTACGCGGTCCCTCTCCATAGACCACCCTGATGCGGATGGTGCCGTTCGTACTCATCATGTAGTGATCGAAGGTAAGTTCAATATGCAGAAGCTCAACATCGGGATCAAGGGTAATGGCATCGCTGGTGACCGGGAGGTACCCGCTCCTGGTACCGATCTCGCCGAGAAGGTTCAGCGGAGGATATGCCCGGATGAAATAGCTCTCATAAGGGTCCCTCCCGATAACGGAACCTGTTCCAGTTTCGTTGGTCCTGGTTACGGCCATCACCGAACTGTTGAACGAGAGGAGTTCCAAAGTGCAGTTGTCTGCAGATAGTCCAGCCTTCGGCCCGGTGCTGCCGTAATGCACAATGACCCTGATCTCCATTGTGGGGAGGTCGGTACTCGCCTGCAGTATACCACTGAGAGGCGAATAATTATAGCTTGTATCGAAGGCCTGTACCTGGAACCTGTAGCTCGAGCCGAAATTCAATGAAGTGGCAGTGTAGGTCCTGGCCTCGGGTCCTAAGGTATCCACGACCTCGAAGTCCATCGATCCGGGACCGGACATGAACACCAGGAAACCATATAGGTCATCACCGCCGGGATGGGTCCAGGATATTGTGATTGAGTCCTTTGTGGAGCTGACGTGGGAGAGAAGCTGGGGTTGGGAAGGGGGGGTAAGGTCCTTTGTAACTCCCTGGACCACCTCCGTGGGTTCGGATTCCCAGGTCCCGTCCCAGGCGGTTACCCAGTAGAACATCTTCCTGGAGGGCCCCAGGTCCGGGCTTATCCAGGAAGCACTGCCTGTCTGGACCCGATCGGCAACCCCCTGTTCGCCCGAAACCGGGTCCAGGGAGTATATGATGTATTCGATGGTATCGTCCGTGTTCGGGTCCCAGTTCAGGAAGAGTGCTTCACGGGTATCGACCTGCCTCACACTGAAGTTGACGGGCATCGCCGGGAGGTCGATATCCGGGCATACGAAGTGCTCTGTATGCGGATAGGAAGTGTCTATAATGAAGGTCTCATACCAGTCGATCGGAGATGTGCCGTCGGCATGGACCGTGACATTCGTTTCTCCTGTTTCGGGATCATCGATTACATCGAAATAGATGCGATCAAGCATGATGATATCCCTTATTGACCCTTGATCGTCGGTCTCTGGATCCACCCCGGAGGAATTGAAGAATGGGGTCTGGTAAAGGATGACCCCCCAGTTCTGGACCAGCATATCAACCCCCTGAATGGGCTGGAGGTCCCGAGAGAGCGTCCTTATCCCGACCGTGTTGTAGACCTCGAGCCTGCTTTCCCCGGTGATCTGCATCAGCTGGCCCACCGATGAATCGAGAAGCATCACATGCGACCTGTCCATGAGCTCCAACCCCGATATTTTCGATCCGGTTACCTCGTACACGCTGTTGGCGATCGCGACCCCGGTCGACTGTGCAGTGATGGTGGATCCCGACATCGATCCGGCCGGTGAGTTCTCAGAAAGCAGTCCCTTTCCCAGGGAATCGAGTACAAGACCCTCAATATCATATGTCCCCCCTGTGAGGACCATGGAATACCAGTCAACCGAGGAAGAGTTCACACGCACATCGGAGATGTTGACATGTCCCCCTTCATTGTGCGTTACCAGGGCGAGACCACTGGTAGAGGTCTGGTTCACGGTGATATCTTCAAGGATGAGGTCGCTGTCCACCGAGGACAAAGTAAGACCGGTGGAGAATTCTCCCGAAACGGATATATCCGTATCAAGAACCGACCCGTTCCTGCTGTCGCTTATGAAGATACCTGTCGATGAACTTCCAGGAACCGCGATCGACGAGCTCCTGACCGAGAATACCTGGCCCGATATCTGGACCCCCACATCTCCAACGGCGGATACCAAGACGGACTCGTTCGTGATCTCGGCACCCATGACATCCTCTATCAGATGACCAAAGGAGATATCGCCCATTATATGCTGCGTGTTGTTGTCGAGAATAAGGTCCCTTACCCCTGAGGCATGGACCGCCATCGATCCCTCCCCGTAAGTATCGAACATGTTATCCTCGATCGTTGAATTATCGGTCCCGGCGTAAAGGTCTATCAAAACGGTGGAGGATGCAGATGAGGACATGATGTTCCTTTCAACAAAAAGTTGGCTGCATCCGCTTGCATCGATCGATTTCGAGCCGTTCGATGCAAGGTCCATCACGGAGGCGGTTATCCAAATATCACTGGAACCCGTAGCCCTGACGAACGTGGCGGACTCCCCCAACACCATTCCGTTCGAATCCTGTAGTTTGAACGACCTTGACCCATGGAGCAGGATCCCCACCGAGTCCATGCTATCCATCTGGAAGCTCGAATTATCAACAGCAGTATACGTGCTGGATATGACCGAAGAACCTACCATTCCGTTGATGACATTGAAGATCGATGTGGAGATGTTCGTGCGTGTACAGGAGAACACTTCCATACCGGAGGAATCAAGGAACTCCGCGCCGAACATGCTGTAACTGACCTGTGTCCGGTCGCAATACCGGAGGGTGATCCCCCTGGGGTCCACAAGGAAGACACACCCGTCAATTACATTGTTGTAACATTTTTCGAGGATCGCTCCCGTGTTGTCGGAACCCGAAGAGAGGAAGGAAACGGATGTGATATTGATACCGGAAACGTTTACGAACCTCGCCCCTGTCGATGAGCTGTTGAGATACAAATTCGTATCATTCAACAGGATATTCGATGAATCTTTTATCTGGACCACATCACCCGTGGAGTTCAATGATGTGAGGGTGGTGATGGTGATATTCGTCGATCCCCTGGCGATCAGACCGCCGTTCACGGAGTTCATCAGAGTGATATTGATGATGGTCACATTATTGCACGAACTCATCACGATACCGGTCTGGGATGTGATGTTGAAGTACACATTCGAAACACGCAGGTTGCTCCCGTCGAGAAGGAGGCCTCCAGTTAAGAAGGTAAATCCCGAGACCTCGACATTGTTCGCAGATATGTTCATCACTGGCTCTCCAGCAGTTGAATTGATGATCGTTGCGGCAGTTTTGTTGCCAAGAATGCGTATCCCGGCCTTTGTTACATTGATGCTTTCGTTGTAGACCCCTGTCCCTATGACAATTGTGTCGCCCGGCGAGGAGCTGTCCACCGCTTTCTGAATGCTGTCATATGTGGAGCCCTTTCCAACATACAGGACCGCACCGGAGGTCGGTTCCACGACGATGAGCAGCATCGGAACGATGCCGGAAAGGACCAGCAGAGATACGATCAGGAAGGTTGCAGGCAACCCTGATATCGAACCATTTTCACCCATTTTCGACCATCCCCTGGGTTTTTTCTTTTTCAATGATGAATTTACATATATTAAAACATCTCCTGGCCGTTCAGGGCTTTGCATCCCTTGACGGATGCTTGCAACAAATCCTTTTATTATGGCAACCTCCTTCACCGTCATGCATCCATCGGATGACATCAGAGGGTCCAGATCGAAAAGGCTGATCGGAAAGAAGATCGTCCTGGGAATAACAGGGTCCATCGCAGCCGTCGAATGCGTCAAGATGGCAAGGGAGCTCATCAGGCATGGAGCAGAGGTCCATGCGGTGATGACCGAGAAAGCCTGCGAGATCATCGGACCGTATTCAATGGAGTTCGCAACCGGGAAACCCGTGGTGACCCATCTCACAGGGAAGGTCGAACATGTATCCCTGTGCGGTGATGTCGAGGGAAGGGCCGACCTGATCCTCGTGGCACCCTGCACTGCCAATACGCTCGGGAAAATGGTCCATGGTATTGACGATACGCCAGTTACGACCTTTCTGACGACTGGCATTGGAACGGGAATACCCGTCATTCTGGTACCCGCCATGCACAATACCATGTACTTCCACCCGAAGGTCGTCGAGAACCTGGCATCTGCCAGAAAAATGGGCATCCACATCATAGACCCGGAAATGGATGAAAAGAAGGCAAAGATGGCCCCGATAGAGGTTACGGTCGAGCATGTTATTCGAGCCCTTTCGGGGGGCAGTATGAGGGACGAGAAGGTCCTGATCGTGACCGGAGCCACCAGGGAGCCGGTTGATGATATGCGCATCCTTACCAACAGGGCGACCGGTGCATCCGGTATAGCACTTGGCATGGAGGCTTTCCGGATGGGTGCGGATGTGCTCATCATGGCAGGTGAGAACGTCGGACCCGTGCCAAGGTGCGTTGCTGTGGAGAGGTTCTCCACCACAGAGGACCTTCTGGGAAAGATAGAACGCCTATCGGACATCTGGAAAGCACCGACCATCGCATTCTTCGCGGCCGGGATATCAGACTATTCCCCGAAAAAAACCAAGGGGAAGATACCTTCCGGGAAGGAGGGGCTGACCCTGGAGCTCGATCCGACCCCGAAGGTGATCGAACGTTTCCGACCACTCTTTCCCGAGACATTCCTGGTCGGGTACAAGGCTGAAAGCGTCAGGGACCAGGATACCCTCCTCGAGAGGGCCTATGAAAAACTGACCCGGGTGGGGATGCAGGCCATAGTCGCCAACGATCTTTCCGATGTGACCGCGGAAACGAACACTGTCTATTACCTGACACCGGAGAAGGACGCTTTCAAGGTGAGTGGGAACAGGTCCGATATCGCCGTTTTCCTGCTGGAGAGGACCATGGACCTGAAGGGGCAGAGGTAGTAGTATGGTCCTGAGAGGAATGGGATTCTGTCCCGGGCACATAACGGGATTCTTCTCCGTGCACGACCAGGCCGGAGATGTCCTTGCACGCGGATCAAGGGGGGCTGGTGTGAACCTCTCCCTGGGCGCGGTGACAGCGGTTTCCATGAAGCCCCCTTGTCTCAAGGAGATCGAGGGCCCGCTGGTTCTAAAACTTGCGGTCAAAGGTGTCAACGACTTCAAGGTGGACCCCAGGATCTACGGGAGCGTTGTGGAATCCCTTCTTCCGTCCAAGGGAGCGGGGTGGGAGGTGAACGTCCGGACGACACTTCAGCTTCCCGTCGGTCAGGGTTTCGGAATGTCAGGGGCCGGAGCCCTGGCCACCGCTGTGGCTATGTGGGAGGCATTCTACTCGAAGGTCCCCTCCTGGGACCGCAAACTGCGTTTCAAGGCCCAGCAGGAGCGTTTCTTCTCGATGAGGACCGATGATTTCAAGGTCATTCCGATACGAAAAAGACTTGTGGACAGAACACGGCTCTGGAGCCCCGATCAGAAGGATATGAGTCCGGCAAGGTCTTCGGGTAAGGCTTCCGGAATGCTGTATGGGGGGGGTGGTGTGAGACCCGCATCAAGATGGCTGGATGACAGCGAGGCGGATGCCGACATGGGAATGGTATCCTATCCAGACATCATTGCATCCGCACACAGGGCGGATATACTTACGAAGGGAGGGCTTGGTGATGTTGTTGCCCAGGCAAGGGGTGGTATCGAGATGAGGCTTGCCCCGGGGGTTCCGCCCTATGGAGAGGTACATACTATTCCAGTGAATATCGACAGCCCGCCTCATGTCGCTGTCATTACCGTCGGCGATCCGATAGAGACTTCTTCCATTCTCACGAACACTCTGAAAAGGAAATTGATCAACGAGGCAGGTGAGACGGCGCTGGTGAACCTGTTGAAAGACCCGACACCGGAGAGGATGATGGAGGAGAGTTCCCGGTTCTCGAGACTCGCCAGACTGCAGAGTTTGAAGGTGAAGGGCGCCCTGATGGAAGTTGAGGAGTACGCCTCCGCCGCCCAGATCATGATAGGGAACTCCGTGTTCGCCTTCGTAGGGGGTACAGCCGGGGCGGTAAGGAAGAAGGCTCTTTTGGACAGGTGGAAGAAGAGGGGAGAGGTGAAGGTCTGCAATATCGACCTGATAGGTGCAAGGCCGATCAGCTGAAAGTATGATGACCGTCATGCGGTCAATGATATGGTCACTCCTGTCCCTCATATGGACAAGTTTGTTCTATCTATTGGCATTTTGATGATCGTCGATCACCACAGGTTGATCTTACCACGATGCCCCCAACCAATCTTTTAATATGCGATGGAATCCTATCAATTGTCCAGGATACCCAAGGGGGAGAAACATGCGAGTGTCGGTATACCTAGTGGTCCTTTCACTTCTTTCAGTGACAATAGCACTTGTGCCAGAATTGGCAGAAGGTTCGGTCGATCAGGATACCTTCAGGGTTTTTTCTGCAATAACCATTACCGTTGCCAAGGACGGGACCGGAGATCATTCCACGATACAAGCGGGAGTTGACGCCGCATCTAATGGGGATACGGTACGGGTCTACGATGGCGTCTACAAGGAATCCGTGAACATCGGCACCTCCATAAAACTGATCGGGAACGGCACCTCGAGATCGGTACTCGACGGGGACGGAGTGCTGGATCACCAGCACCTCCTCAACGTGATGGCGAGCAACGTGAACATCACCGGTTTCGAGTTCCGCGAGGGTTCCCCTCATCACGAGTTCGCAGGTGTGGGGATCTACGCTTCCAACGTCATTGTTCACGGGAACCATTTCTACGACAACACGAACGGAGTTTATATCGCAGGCTGGCCCGGGAACGTTATCCGCAACAACACATTCGATCGGAACTACAGAGGCATAAGGTCCGACATGGGATGCGACCGGAATCTCATAAAGGACAACACCTTTACGAACAACACATCGGTTGGGATCCTGTACATCGGAGCAAATAACGTCTCGATAATCAACAACGATTTCATCAACAATGCTTACCATGTGGGGCTCTACCAATCCTACTACTACGATATCGGATCCAATCTTTTCAGCAATGCCGATCCTGGCAGGTCCGGACTGATGGTGGGAACATCGACGAACAACCGGATCCACGACAACACCTTCATTTATAATGATATCGGCATGAGCCTTTCCTCCGGTGGAGATAGCAACGACATCATCCACAATATCTTCATCGAGAACCTAGAGGGGATCAAAGCGTACGCGGATGTCAATAATAACGAGGTCCATCAGAACTCCTTCATCAACAATTCCGTTTTCGGGATCAACTGGAGCGCCTCCTCAAGCATGGTCAACGCAACTTACAACTGGTGGGGGAACTACACCGGGCCCTACAACCCAACTTTGAATCCTTCTGGAACCGGGGATAATGTGTCCGTCAATGTCCTGTTCGAACCCTGGCTTCTTGGTGAATTCAGGAACCATCCTCCGGAACTGGCCCCGATCGGACCGCAGTTCGTCGACGAGGATTCCATCTTCGACCTACTCCTCAATGCAAGCGATCCGGACGGCCATGAGCTTGATATCGGTATAAGGACCAACGCGACGTGGCTGCAATACGATGGAACCACAAAGAGGCTGTTCGGTTATCCGGGAAACCTGGAGGTCGGTAACTACTATGTTGAGATCGAGATCGATGATGGGTGGGGCGGCCATGCTGAAGAGAACATCACACTGAAGGTCAACAACACCCCTCCTCGAATATTGACCTATAGGCTGCCGAATGCCACGGAGGATCATACCTACGAATACCATATCGAATTCAAGGAGGAAGAGGGAGCGGTCTGGAGCTGTCATTCCAACGCCTCCTGGTTGGAATTCGGTGCGGAAGAGGTCTCGATCTCGGGAACTCCGCTGAACAGTGATGTGGGAACCTGTTTCGTTCACCTGAACTTCTCCGACAATAACGGCGGATCTCATGATATCAACCTGTCACTTGAGGTGACAGGTGTCGACGATCCCCCGGAGATCCTTATCCCGCTTGAGAACATCCAGCTCAACGAGGATGAGTCATATCAACTGGACCTGTCCCGGTGGGTGGTGGACCAGGATGACGCGATCCTAGAATATTCATATCAAGGTAAGGACATGCTCTCCGTTATTTTCGACCCCATCGGGAGATCGGCTATGATCATCCCGAAACCCAACTGGAGTGGATATGACACTGGAAGGTTCTCGGTCAAGAGCGGTTCCCATCATATAAACCAAACGATAATGATCGAGGTCCTGTCGGTGAATGATGATCCTTCGAACGTCAGCTGGGAAGTGCCTTCCGGCCCCTTCCTTGAGGGAGAGATGTTCTATCTGAATGGATCCGCGAATGATGTCGACATCCCCTACGGCGATGTCCTTCATTTCAGCTGGTATTCCAATATCTCTGGGCATCTTGGGACCGGGACATCGCTGTACCTCGATCTCACCGGAGGTTTGCACACGATCGTTCTCAATGTTTCGGACCTAAGCGGTGCATTCATCCTAAAGAGTTGTGTACTTGAGGTCTCTCCTCTGCCTGATGATGGAAATGAAACACCGCCCGCCAACGAAACCGATGATGACGACATCACGATCCCTGACGATGATGACATTGATGACAATACGACCGATGACAACACAACGGACGATGATGCGGCAGATGATGATGTTCCTGATGATGACAGTCAGGAGGAATACATCGATGTCGATGGATCGAACCTTCTTCTCTACCTGATCCTATTGGCGGTGGTTATGATCTTGATACTTGTATCTGTTGTGTTGATCGTGATGAGAATAAGGGGTCCCAGAGAGGAGATCATGAGCTGGGACGACGAGGGGTGAAAAGACCATCTTTAAGGGGATACGGGAATCTGAGAGATATGATATAGGGGGCATCAAGATACGTATTGCAGCATTTTGATCAGTAAGAATAGAAATGGAGAAAAAACGTGGTACGATCGATGATCATGCGCATCTGGGAGGGATATACAATAAGATACATTTCCGCAAAGGTCGGAGAAAGTGGAAGTTGAGAATTATTAAAGATAGCATCATACATCAAGTTTTTCTCTTAATCCTGGAGCACTTTTTCGTTTCCAGATCCATATCATGCATCTTATTCTTGAATAAAATGAATATGACTATGTGTCCTATGATCGAGAAGATGACAACCGGATAATAGAAGAAACCTATTATTCCTGATATCAAATGCGCTATGAGGTAAGGTTTGGCCGTATCCATTCTATCACTTTTCTTAGCCTTTGTATAGACTCGGTATGCGAGAATACCGCCAAGGATGAGATTCGTTGCAGAGAGAAGAGCCATGATCAGGGCAAATCCGCAGAAAATTAACAGATAGAACACCAATATCAAAAGGATGAAAGTGCCCTCCATTTCACTTCCAACATAAATGCTCTCACTGTAAGTATCAGCTCCACCTGTGGAATTTATCACCACAAGGACCACCGTATAAACACCTACTTCCCTGTAGGTGTGATTAACGATCATTCCCCTGGCCTCATGACCGTCCCCAAAGTCCCATATGTATTGGAGGCCCTCTCCAGACGATCCCGATGCATCGAATTCAATTTCTTCATCGACAACCGGGGGGTCGGGATAGTATGTGAAGTCGGCCAATGGCGCTCCTTCAAAGGCAATAACATTCGATCCGATAATTATGAGAACCATCGATAAGGTGATCGACAGGATAGAACATCTCCATCTCATTCGAAATTCCCCAGTGATCGAGAATATGAGCATATCAACTATATCTATTTTTGATCGGAATGAGTTCAATGGAAAATGGTGTATCCTGCATTCCATCCGTGAAAAGTAAGTTTCATTAACGATAAAGGTCATTGATGATATGAAGGAGGTCTTGGAAGATATCTAGATTTTGACGAGGATAGCAAAGGAGAAGAGATATGAGGATGGTTCCCGGAATGGACGTAACCGGCAAAATCGATACATAGTCAGGAGAGGAAGAAAACAATGATTAAAAAGTCAATATTCTTCGGGTTAGTTATCTCATTGGTCATTGTCTCAATATCAGGATGTTTGGAATTATTAAAATCTCATTATATTGTTCATTTTTACCTATGTAATGATTATGTCAATATCACACTTAATATGACATTAACAATTGATGGAGAGGAAACAATCTCAGAAGAAGTATTACCTGGATCAATGGGAATAATTGGTCACACGATTATTGATAAGAGATTATCACGTGGGGATCATGATCTGGAAGTAAAAGTCCATGAAACGAATCAAACAGGTATTAAGACTGTGAAGATCGACAAAGAATTGTGGATATTGATAGTCCCTTATGAGGAAATTACGTTTGATATTATGGATGATCAACCGATGTTCATTTAGGAGAGGTGATTTGAAAGTAACAACATTGCTTCCCCGATTCGCCGAAATCTCTAACACGAGATGGCAATTCTTAATACGAATTTCATGATGGAAAAGAATCGAGAGCCAATGCAAATAGGATTGGTAAGAAACACATGTAGAAATAAATACCCAATAACACTCGAGTATTGACACTCCTATAAATTTATTGATGGATAACAATGGGTTCTCTATTATGTTTGCAGCTTTCATTTGTGCATTTCATTTTAACTTCTCTTTGCAATGGATATTTAGTAATAATCATAGTCGAACCACAAATCGGACAGGTTTCTTTATCCATATTAATCACACTCTAGAAATGAATGACATTTTAATTATTAATAGTATCCTACTCCCTGCCGAAGTTGGCATGATTTTTCGATACTTTTTTAGATGCTCAAGGGTTTTTTTACAAATCAGGGGGGGTCTTTCCGACTTCTGCCACATGTTTGAAAAAACGTTTCGTTTTTCGAACACAAGCAAAAACGCTGTTTTAGCTTATGAGTCGGAAACAAAGGTGACGTGAAATAACCCCTGGCATAGAGGAAAATGGGGTGGTGCAGGGGGAAGGGACCTTGAAAAAAGTCATTGAATTGACGGGAATCCTTTTTTCAAGGTGAGATGAATAAGAAGTACTTTTTGTGGATTTCTATTCATCGTATGTAATCTTTTTAACGCACCATTTTCTGTGGACTTTCTACATTTGACGGGAAGAAAATGGTGCAGGGGAAGGGATCTTGAAAAAAGTCATTAAATTGACGGGAAGTCTTTTTTTCAAGGTGAGATGAATAAGAAGTAATTTTCTTGTGATCATATTCATCGTATGTAATTATTTTCACGCACCATTTTCCGTGTAATCTTTAAAATTGGCGAGAGGAAAATGATGCAGGGGAAGGGATTCGAACCCTCGGACCACTAAGGACTGGACCCTGAATCCAGCGCCGTTAACCAGGCTGAGCTACCCCTGCGGATTTCTGCAATTTCGCTTCAAAGCAGGGGTACTATATCTGGTTAACGGCGCCCGGGAGATATCCCGGATGTGCGCCGACGGTCGGTTGCCCTGCAACCGGCCCTTTCCGTCAACGCTTTGCCATGCAAAGGGTTGTAACCAGGCTGAGCTACCCCTGCGTAAGATAACGTCTCCTCATCATCGGGAAACCCCTATTTATAAGATACCGAGACACACTGGTCTAGCCCTTGAGTACCTTTTCCTTTGCCTTCCCGTATTCCTCTTCGGACAATTTCCCTTCATCATACAATCCAGCCAACCTGCGCAGCTCCACGGATATGGAGAAACGTCTGCCCATCTCTCTTCGTGTGCGGTCAGGCCCCACTCCCTCGGCGGTCATCCTTACCGAATCGATGAACCTGATCACCTGGGACCGTATATACTCGTCCTGGACCGGACCATGGCCGGAGTTGACGGCATGGACTATCAGATCGGACCTCCCGGTGCCGTCCGGTCTGACCTCGATGTCCATTTTAAGAGAATTGTAGTGGTCGAACCTGCCCTTTTCTTTAGCCGTGACCCACCCCTTTCCCTTATCCTTGACGATCCACCCCAGCTCCTCGACGACATCCAGGATTATATCCATTATTGGTATGTCTCCTTCAATTATTATATCGGATCCCCGGTATTCGGACATTCAGCCCAACTCTACAAAGAATAAATGTGCGTATCACCTATATACGTATATTGTTGATATGGGGCATATTGGAAAAAAATTCCACTACAATAGGTCCCCTGACATCGGTCCGAAGAGCGGATCAGCGGCATTTTCATCGAGCCATGATGAAAAAAATGCAGGCAAGAGAGAAAGCAAGAAGGAAGGAACTGGGGCGTGGAGGCAAAAAAGTGCAGTTTTCCCTTGCCTGCCTGATGACCTATCCTGTTCAAAATATCTTCAAGGTCACCTTTAATAATTTACGGTTCAACCTTGAAAGTACCCCGTCCCGATGAGATCAGCGTGGACCGGGGAATAGATTGAAATAAGGTCCCGGACATATTTCCGGGTTACCATGCAATACAGGATCGGAAGCAAGATCATGGTCGTGAGGATGCTCCCCGGTGAGAATTACCTGGAATGCCTGATGCAGGTATGCAGAGAGTCCGGTGCGGGGGCCGCCGTCGTCCTTTCATCCATCGGCCAGTTGAGGGACGTAAAACTCGGTTACTTCGTGGGACCGGGAGACTACTCCCCCGACGTGTTCCAGGGGCCCTGCGAGCTTCTCTCCGTATCTGGGTCCATATCACTAACCAACGACATGTACATACCTCATCTTCACGCAGTGCTCGGGCAACACGATAAGAGCGTGATAGGGGGTCATCTGCTCTCGGGGACCGTGGAGATAACCAACGAGACCGTCCTGTCCATCCTGGACGTGCCCATGTCAAGGTCCATGAACCCCGCCACCGGATCGATGGACCTGGTCCCTTAGATGCTTCTTCCTCCTGTCATCCAGCCTCTGGAGAAGTATCCCCGAAGAGATAAGAACAAGACCCACGACCGTGCTCGGGAGGATCCTCTCCCCCACGATCCAGGCAATGAAGAACAGGGAGAGGAACGGACCCAGATAGATGAGGTTGGATATCTTCGATGTATCCCTGGAGAGCCTGAGAGCGGATAGCCATATCAGGAACGTGACCCCCATCTCGAAGATACCTATGTAGGCTGCACCAGCAACCCCTGCCCACCCGTTGATATCGAGCCCGAAAGCCACCATGACGAAGATAATGGTCAGTATCGTACCGAAGAGAAAGTTCAAAAAGAGCTTGATCATGCCGTCGGTCCCGTCCCTCAGGTTCAATATCCAGTAGACCGACCAGATAACGGCGGTTGACAGCCCGAGACCCAGACCCAGAGGGTCAAGGAACCCTTCCGAGAAGAAAACCCCTCTCGTTGTAACGATGATCACTCCAATGAACGAAACGCCGATCGCCGCGATGGACAGTCTGCCGATCCTCTGCTTGAGGACGAGTATGGACAAAACCGTGAGTACAATGGGCCAGGTATAGTTCAATGCCTGTGCTTCCTGTGCCTTCAGTATATCGTATGTCCAGAAGAGAAAAAGATAGTAGATGAAAGGGTTCAAAGCGCCGGGCAGCATGTGCCTGCACCTCTCCTTCCTGGTCATCGAAAATAGCTTGGGGAGTCTTTTGGTAATCAGCACCAGGGAAAAAAGTACCACCGTGGAGAACATCGATGCCATGACCACCATGGTTGGCAGGTCCATATGCTCGAGGGTGAGCTTGAACGCGGAAGCCACCGTGGACCATATCAGTACCGCGAGGACCCCCAGCAGGTAAGCCTTCTTCTGTCCTTCCACCCGCCTTGATTATACTAACTGATATTTCAAAGGGTGATGCCGAAGATGTGTTTTTATACCTTCTTTTTATTCTATTTTGTGTGTCGGCCATCGAGGTGAAGGATGTATGCAAGAGCTTCGGGGAGTTCAAGGCCCTTGACGGGGTCTCGTTCAGGATCGAAAAGGGTGAGCTCTTCGGTCTGCTGGGACCGAACGGCGCAGGTAAAACAACCCTGCTTAGGATACTCACAGGCCAGCTGGAACAGGATGGGGGAGAGGCAACCGTTCTCGGTATCAGGAGCACCGACCATGTCAAGGTAAAGGAGAACTGCGGCATAGTACCGGAATCCGAATCACCCCCGTCTTTTCTCACCGCCCTGGAGTTCCTTCAACTCGTCTGCATGCTGAGGAAGACCAAAGATATCGAAAGGAAGACCCGCAGGTGGTTATCGTTCTTTCGGATGGATGGGCAAGGGGACATCCTGTGCAGGGACATGTCCAAAGGTCAGAGGCAGAAGCTGATGCTGGCATCCGCCTTCATCCACGAACCCAGGGTACTCTTACTTGATGAGCCGTTCATAAACCTTGATCCCATCTATCAGAGAAAGGTCAGAGATCACCTGGAGAGCATTCGAAAGGAGGGGATCACCATCCTCATGTGCACCCATATTCTTGACCTTGCCGAGAAGCTGTGCGGGAGGGTGGCGATAATCAACAATGGAAGGGTCATTGCCACAGGTACGTTGGAACAGATAAGAAAAGGAGGGGGAGAAGGTCTGGAGGATGTATTCATCCGTCTGGTGGAGGGTGATTGAACTGGGAAGGATATCGACCGACCTGTTCCTCTTCAGATGCATGCTTCTGGAGGAATGGAGGCTTCAGAGAGCCTACGTGGGTGGTTTCGGATCATATTTCTTCCCGCTGATCATCCTTGCTTTTTCCTTTTTCCTGGTGGTGATATTCCCCCTCGAGGATGCGAAGAGCTCCTCCGTCATCGAAATCATCCATCTGCTGATGTTCATCTACGGGATAGCGGTTGGATGGATAGCACTGATGGGAGAGCAGGTGATGACCCGGAGGATGGGGCATGTGAACCTTCTTCTGAAGCTCTCACAGGTGCAGAACATATCGTTTCGGAGGACCACGGCGATATTCTACCTCAAGGAGCTGTTCTTTTACCATACCTATTCAATGGTCCCCTTCTGTCTGGGACTCGCTGCCGGGGGCATGGTCTCCGGTCTTCCTCTTGCAGGTTCTCTGATGGTCTCCCTCACGGTCGTCCTCGTATTCACCCAGGGAATGTCACTCAGCTTCGCGGTATCCGGGGTGCTCACTAGGTCGCGCAGGTTTGGAATACTGTTGATACTTCTATCGGTCATTCTGATCTCCGCACCTGTCTCGATAGGTCTGTTGGACCCTGTTATACTGGTTCATCCTCTGTACTTCCACAGGACCGAAGACCCCATTTACCTCCTGGCAGCGGTCCTCGAGATCATCTTTCTTTCCATTATTGCGATAATTATGATGAAGGAAAAGGTCACATCACCCGTGAAGAACTTCAGGAGCTCTCTGCTTCCCCTGCCCGACAGGTTCCCGGGCAGTGGCAGGAAAAGGGCGCTCCTTGCCAAGGAGTGGCTCGAGCTCAGGAGATCCAGAACGATGTGGCCCGTTCTTATCGGGTTCCTGGTCCCTCTCCTGGCCGTTTACGGTCTCGTATACCTGCTGGACCGGGGGTTGGACATCGATATCCACTTCAACGTGGTCTTCTTCGGTGCCCTGATAGGGGCCTTTGGAGTGATGACCTATTCGTGGTTGAACAACGTGGAGACCAACGAATCCCTCGACTCCCTGCCCGTGACCGTGGGCGAGGTGATAAGGACCAAGCTCTGGCTTTATTTTCTCTTTACCAGCATCATATCCTCGTTGTACATAACGGCCATCGGTCTCATCCAGGGGGAGATCCCCATGATACCGCTCGGCATCCTGGTCGGGCTTTCCACCAATTTCTATATTGCTCATGTCACCGCGAGACTCACGGGGCTCAGGACCAACACCATGCTTCTGGATGCCGTGACGCTTTCCGGATTCATATCACTGGTCATGCCGCCTCTCGTTGCATTGGCGATCCTCTCCTTCTATCTCGAGGACGGTGCCATCTGGTCTGTGGCATCCACCATCGTGGTCTCCATGCTCCTCGTACTTGCGGGGCTCTTTTTTCGGAGGAGTACCGAACCGAGATGGTACAGGGAAAGGTTTGGTATCTGAAGGTCGATGGTCTTATTAGCCTCCGATCGTTAATGTTGACCGGGAGCGATATGGAAACCGGGAAGATATACAGGCTGACCCTTGTCGTGTTAATGGTCCTGCTTCTGGTCCTGGTCACCTTCTTCTTTTCCATGTTATATCCGATGTTCGAAAGGAGGGCTCCCCTGAAAGACGATTACAAACTCTCGGAGCTCGAGGGGATGGAATTCCAAAACCCGATCGAGAAGGGGGCCATCATGGGCGCCCACTGGTTCGGCAGAGTGCAGAGGACCGACGGGAGCTTCATATACATATTCGATCCGGACAACGGGACGGAGGTGACGAAATATCCCTATTCGATAGCAAGACACTGCGGATCCATTTACCCTCTTGTATGGGCATATCAGTATACGAAAGATGATAGGTACCTGGATGTCGCCTCGCATGCGGCCGAATACATCCAGGAACTGATCAGGAAGGACGGGGACCGCAGGTACATCTTCAACGGAGGAAGATCGAGGCTGTTCGACAACGCCCTTGCCCTCATCGCCTTCTGCTATCTGTACAATGCAACCGGAGACGCGGACCATCTGGAAGACCTCACGGGGATCGCGAACCTCTGCATGGACCTTCTCGATGAGAAGGGGAGGTTCGATTACATATTCGATCCTCTTCTGCCAGACGATTTCAGCGAGAACCTGATGGCATCCGGGGAGGCCCTCCTCGGACTCGGCCTTGCGGCAGAGTTCACCGGCAGCGAACGCTATCTTGAAGGTTTCGAGAGGGCCCTGGTATATCACATCGAAAGGCTCACATCCAACTGGATGATCAACATGTCAACGGAATACTACTCATGGATGTCCTCGGCCTTCTCAAAAGGTTATGAGCTGACAGGTAAGAGGTATTACCTGGAAGCATCCTACGAATTGAGCGATTGGCTGATAAACCGCTACTACGGTGCCTATTTCTGGACACAAAGCAGACCCATTGAAGAGGTCAT
>JAFGJI010000235.1 GCA_016929175.1 Thermoplasmatota archaeon
CGCTCAGGCACCCCCTCCCAGAGCGCCTCCCGAAGAGAACGCGGATGGGGAACAGGGACAGTGATGATGGATGGAAAATCCTCCGGACATCCGTTTCAAAGGAGCCGCCCTTAAAGGTGTCGCCCCTTCAAAGGTCGAAGGAGAGGCGCTGTTCTGGAACGGGTCCATCAGCTTCCTGGGTGATGTGGATCCCATCCTGGGTGTACTCGAGAAAGAGGGGATGAGGGCGCCGCTCAAGGGACGGATAATGTTCTTTCGAGAGGGAGCAGGGTCCACGGTTGGATCTTACGTGATATACAACCTTGAGCTCAACAAGAGAGCACCGGCCGCCATGGTCATGCTGAAGGCCGATGCAATTATATCCATCGGCTGTATTCTCGCCGATATCCCCCTAATTCACCGGGTCCCCCCCGATGAATGGGGGCGCGTGGAGACCGGCGACCATGTGACCGTCGATCCCTCAAGTGGAGAGGTATCGGTCTGGAAATCGGCGGATGGAATTCGAAGTGGTGGATAAAATGCTTGAAGTCCTCAGGGAAATGACAGTGAGGGTCAACCAAAAGATCGAGACCGATGAGAAGGTAAGAGAGGTGGCCCGGGCAAAGGACCGTACCGTACTTTTGAAGATTATCGATACCGGATCCTACATCATCGAGATAAAGGACGGAAAGGTCCTCGAGCCCAGAGAGGGTACAATGGACAATGCGACAATAGTCGTCAAGACCGACCGTTCGACCTTCGAGAAGCTTCTTAACAAGAAACTGAACCCCCTCATGGCGTATGCGATGAAGAAGATCAAGGTCATCGGACCGATGGACGATATAATGATCCTTAAGGACTTCTTCTGATATCGGGAGACACTGTTCTGCCAAAGAATTTATAATGTATCCTTTCATAGAACCAGATACCCATTATCGTTCCAGGGAGTGGTCCTCTTGGTCATGTATGGAGAAGATCGGACAGGGATCGGAGGTAGCATCCAGGCATACGTACTCTCCGCATTCCTCCTTTTCACCGCAATCTCGGGCATTATCCTTGCGGTGAATGCCGCCAGCGACAGCCCTGATGAGGCGGGTGAGCCTCCAGTTGCAGATGCGGGCCAGGATATACTCGGAGCTCTTCTGAACGATATTGTCATGCTGAACGGCACGGGGTCCACAGATGAGGAGATAACACTCTGCACATGGGAATGGGAAAGCACAAGCCACCCGGATATCCTTGTCTCACCTGAAAATTCATCCACCCCTACTTTCAAGGTCGAGGTGGAGGAGACCATCACATTCCTGCTGACCTTGACCGATCCTTCAGGACAGAGCTCCACCGATACCGTCGATGTGATAGTCAGCGTCAACGAACCCCCCAGGATAACGATAGCTTCACCGGCCCCGTCCGGGAACGAAGGACCATTCTACGAGTTATCCACCCCCATAGAGTTCACCGCCAATGGCACATATGACCCCGAGGGGCGGGACCCTCAGCTCATTTACACTTGGACATCCAATGTATCCGGTCAGCTTTCCACAAAAAAATATTTCATGACAGTGATCACGGACCTCGGATGGCACCGGATAACACTGGAGGTGAGTGACCTTAACGGCGGGGTATCCCAGGAAACCCTGGATATCAAGATAAGAGAAGATCCGTTCGCTCCCGTCGCACGGATCGATGTCAGGCCCTCGAGGCCGGACCTGACGTACGGGAAGTCCGAGCAGATCACCCTTGATGCATCACGGACAACGGACGCCAACTCCTTCGACACGCTCGAGACCATGAACTTTACCTGGAGGACGGACAATCCCGTGGAAGGAGTTCTGGGCTACGGTCAGGTCATACAGGTGGTCCTTTGGGAGGGTGCCCATAATATTACCCTTGAAGTGGTCGATACGGATGGCCTTACTGGCCATGAATGGGTCGACCTGCGATCGTTCAACTCTCCCCCAGTGGCCGAGATCAGGTCCGTGGGGATCAAACTGAGGGCGTCCCTGCCGACCTTGAACGAATCCGAGATCGGAGAGTTCACCGCCGGTCATTCCTCGGACCCTGACGGAGATGATCTGACCTACAGATGGGACCTGGGGGACGGGGCGAAAGCTTTGGGGGAAACCGCGACACACTCATGGAACGCTTACGGAAAGTACAACATAACCCTCACGGCTGATGATGCCTCCGAAGAGAACAGTACGGACTCGGTGGTGTTCGTATTGGCCGTCAATTCGGTCCCGGTCGCCAATGTCGACCAGGATGTCCTTGTGGAGGCAGGTTCCTCTTTCACGCTAACCGCCAACGGATCCCATGACAAGGACGGGGACACTCTCTCATACCTGTGGGACTTCGACGGGGACGGAGCATTCGACTCCTCCCGCTTCGATCCCACATGGAAGTTCAGCGAAGAGGGCGAATATGAGGTGATCCTTCGCGTATCGGACGGTTTCGCCTTCTCGGAGGCCGTGTCGCTGGTAACGGTCTCATATCCGAACGATCCACCGGTGGCGGCAATACTCAACGAGCTGATCAATGGGGAGGTTCTGGTTCCCCTCTCCGATGGAAGAGGCGAAGTGGAGCTGGATGCCAGCCCTTCGATCGATCCCGATGATGATATAGACGGGGACGGAGAGATCAATGGCAGGGAACAGAACAATCTCACCTATTCGTGGGATCTGGACCCTTCGGGGGATTCCGATGATGACGGAATATCCGACAATGATGTCGACGAGACCGGATACAAGGTAAAGGTAAAGGTCACGCAGAGCGGCCTGTCCAGCGTCATATTGAAGGTCACGGACCCGAGGGGATCCTTCGATATGCTCGAGATCGGGCTCAGGGGAGACCATCCACCCGACACCCTGTCCATCAGGGTCGGCCCCGCCACAAAGGTCATTGCCGGAGCGCAGGTGACCTTCACAGGCAGCGCGGACGATGATGACAGAGCGGACCGCAACAAGCTGGAATTCTACTGGGATTTCGGGGACGGGGAGAAAACGACCACATCCAACTTCCAGGGAAAGCAC
>JAFGJI010000236.1 GCA_016929175.1 Thermoplasmatota archaeon
AAACTGGTGTTCGTCCTCTGCAGGACCTCCAACGCCGCTGCGGGGCAGGTCCAGAACACACCGTCACCCGAGGAGCCCCTGTTCCTGAGGATGGCGAGGATGATATCGGAATGGAACGAGAACGGGAACCTGGGCCTTGTTGTCGGTGCAACTTATCCGGAAGAGCTCAAGATGGTCCGTGACCTGGTGGGTTTCGACATGCCCATCCTGGTCCCGGGAGTGGGAGCACAAGGGGGTGACCTCCTGAAGGTGCTTAAATATGGCACCGACCTCAAGGGACGGGGTGTGCTGATCAATGTTTCCAGAGGTATCATGTTCTCGTTCCTGAAAGGTGATGATGGTTACATCGCCTCTGCCACCAGGGCGGCAGGGGATTATGCGGCAGAGATCCGCAGAACAATGAATGACCTTGGGAGATGGTAGTATGAGAGAGGATGATGAAGGACCGAGCAAGGGGATAAACCTCGTCGTGAGGGCAAGTCCGATCTCGGGTTCCGGAATAGCCAGGGTGCATATATCGATACTTGAACTCGCGGAGTTCACCGAGGGCAAGGTCGCCCTCCTTGTCTTTGGAAAACGCAAGAGAGTACTCCGACTCGTCGGCGACAGCATGATGATAAGGGGCAAGGTATCGCTCAGGAAAAAGGACATGGAATGGCTCGGGGTGAAGGAAGGCAGCAAGGTCACAATGTTCCCCGTGGCCAATATCGGAGACCGTATCAGAGAAAGGCTCAAGATGTTCCGATCCCGGGATGATGAGGCATGAAAGACCTGATCCAGAAGTGTCCCAGCAAGCTTGACGCACCTTCGGTCATGGAGACGATCAAGGAGAGGATGGTGGAATACAGGTTCAACATAGACGAATACGATCTGTCCACGAGAAGGATAGAGGGAAGGAGGAACAACCTGGACAAGGTGATACTCGGGCTCAACAGGAAGCTGGCAGTCTCCATCTGCAAGGAGAAGGACCGGATCACGATCGATCTGAAATGGAGCTCCCTTCTCAGCAACTGCGCGATCTCGGGTTTCGAATTCTTCTTTATTGCCATGGCGGTGTTCAGGTCCTTCGAGTTTGGTGGTTTCCTCATCTCGCTTGCGATAGGAGCCTTCGGTGCCTTGATCAATCTACTGCTTTTCATGGTTCTAAGGTTGAAATTGGGCTCCACGATAGAACGGGACCTGGATGATCTCGAAAAGGCGCTGGAGGAGGGGAAGAGGAAGGGGCGGATGGGCATATTTTAAGCGACTTCCATCCCCGAGGAGGGTATGATGGACCTCTTCTTGCCCTTGATGTTGACCGGCGGCATGGGCATCGGGGGTGGCAGCTGGACCTCCCTCGAGAGAAGGACTGCAACGGGCATGCATGCCTTCATGATAGCTCCGTGTATCTCCTGGGCAGCCTTGTCCGGCATGTTCCCGGTCTCGCTCCACTGTTCGCTCAGCTCCCTCGCACCATCGGAATAGGTTATCCTCCCCTCTATGCCGACCGTTCCAAGCCCGGTGTATGTGGCCATGAACCTGAAATCGACCCTTGCCTCATCATTGTCGGTGAGGTATATCTGGGAGACGTTGGAATTCACATCTATTCGTATGTTCATTTTCTGGGCCAAGACCCCGACCCTCTTCGCCTCGACTGACAGTAGTTCGGTCCTTTTGATGGTCATATACTTACCTCGATCGGGCCAGGCCCACGGATATAACGACCTTCTGTTATTTTTCATTTATTCGTTGGTCTGTTGGGTCAATGTCCCCGTTGAGCAAATATCCCTGACCGGACAACCGATACAGAGGGGTCTTTTTTTGCAGTGATATTTTGCCAGCAGGACCAGAAGGGCATGGAAGCGGTTATAGAGGCCTGCATCCGCTTTGAGCGACCCCATCACTTCTGACCGGACCGAGGCACGATCAGGAGGCCTTTCATCTGCCCTATTCAGAAAACACCGGGGGTCCATCCTTGAAAAGATCCTGATGGTATAGGCATCCACAACGAACACGGGTCTGAAAGCGGCATAGCAGAGTATCGAATCCGCGGTCTCATCCCCTATCCCCTTCAACCCGAGAAGGGCCTCTCTTGCAGTTTCCGTTTCCCGGCCGGAAAGCGAAGTGATATCACCCCCCAGTTCGTCGAGGATGAACCCGCAAAGTACCTTGAGATACCGTGCTTTCTGGTTGTGGTAGCCGGCTGGATGTATCATCGGGGCCAGGGTCTCTTCGGATGAATTGGATATCTTCAGTGGGTCCATCATGCCTTCTCTCTTCAGGGCGGCAATGGCCTTTTCCACATTGCTCCAGGCAGTGTTCTGGGTCAGGACGGCACCCACCGCCACCTCGAATGGTGTCTCGGCAGGCCACCAGCACGGGTCACCGAAATGAAGGAGCAGCCTGGTGTGCAGGAGCATGTACCATCCTGCCGTGAAGCTCTTCATGCAAACAGGATAGAGCTGCAAAGATATAACTGGTGCCGCTCCTATCATATTGCATGAGCAGACCCTCGGCCAACCAGAGAAAGGGTCAATTCAAAAGTGGGTGGAGATACCTTATCCTTGACGGCTATATCGACGAGCCTGCAGCCTTTGGAGTGCCCCCTTACATCTCCCCGCATGTCCGCTCTCTTGCGGGAGGGCTTGTCTCCGGGGGTGCCGCCCAGGAGGAGATCGGGTACCTGACCGTGGACCAGTGGCGGGAAATGCAAAGGTCCCAAAAGACCGTTGAGAGCCTCCAACGCCTTGATGGGCTTTTCATAATGAAAGGGTGCATCGTCCCGGGCAAGTACCTGAGGGGAACGCCGATCTCCGAAAGGGAGGTGAGGGAACTCTCAAGGGGTATCGAAGGGTCGGCTCTCGTCGTCGGACCGTCAGCATCAGCATTCACGGATGAAGAGGGTGTCCTCGCAATTACGGGGGACCCGGGGGTTCTGGGCGAGGGCTTCGTTTCGGAAGGGATCATAAGGGACAGGGACCGGACAGTGGAGGAGTGGAACGAGCACCTGATCCTCGGTGCTTTCCTGATATGGATGCACCCCGACCATCCTTCCCCGCTCATCGCAGAGATAGAGACCTCACGGGGCTGCCCGAGATACTTATCCGGAGGTTGCTCCTTCTGCTCGGAACCCGGACGGGGGGCCGTCCAGTTCAGGGAACCGGAGCAGGTGATAGGGGAGGTAAAGGAGCTCTCCGACCATGGGCTGGAGAACCTCAGGATAGGAGGTCAATCCGACCTGCTCACCTACATGTCGACGGATGTAGGAAGGTCCGAGGTCCCTGCTCCGGATCCCGACGCTCTCGAGGAGATGATGTCCGGTGTCCTCCGTGCCCTTCATGAGGGCAAAGGGGTCAAAAGGGCGCTCGGGAGGGATCGAAGAACAGGTATAGACACGGGCATCGTTCATACGGACAATGCGAACCCGGCGGTTGCCAGCCTTCATCCGGAACTGTCCAGGAAGGCGCTCGAGGTGATGGTCAGGAACACCACCTCAGGAAACGTCCTTGCCCTTGGTATCGAATCCTCCGACCCCGTTGTGAAGGAGATCAACAACCTGAATGCCGGTCCCGAGGAAACCCTTGATGCGGTGAGGGTCATGAACGAGGTGGGTCGACACAAAGGCCCGAACGGACTTCCCCGTCTGCTTCCGGGGATCAATTTTTTAGGGGGCCTCCCGGGACAGACCCCTTCAAGCTTCGAGATGGACCTGGAGCTTCTGGAAAGGATCCTCCGGGAGGGGCTCCTTGTCCGTAGGATCAACATCAGAGGTGCCCTTTTCCCCGGAGAGGGGGGAACGCTATCCGCAAGGTATCTCACCGGGAAGATCAAAAAAGCCTTTATACGGTTCAGGGAAAAAGTTCGGAGAGAATATGACCCGGTCTTTCTGAGGAACATGATCGGTGTTGGCGGGGTATTGAAAGGCGTTTACACGGAAGCTGTATCGGGGCATGTGACATTCGGCAGGCAGATAGGTTCGTATCCTGTTCTTGCAGGAATAGAACACAGGGTCGGCCTCGGAGAGTTCGTTGATGCGGCTGTCAGTGAATTCTCTGGAAGGAGTGTGACAGGTTTCGTGACCCCCTTCAGGGTGAACAGTATGTCCTTCCGGGACCTCCAGGCGCTCCCGGGTATCGGCAGAAAGAAGGCCGCAAGCATCTTCAGGGAGATCCCCCTTGACAGGGAGGCGATGAAAAAGTATCTGGACACGGAGCCTTGGGTACTGGACCATCTTGGATTTGAGACGTTTTGATCTCACGCTGCTTGCAGTATGAGATATACCTTTCTTATGACAATGAATGTGAATATGAAGAGGAACGTGTAGATGAAGAAGTTCAATCTGTCCTTGAAAGGTTTCGAGGTGTACATGTCCGTAAGCTCCCTGAGGACGAGAATTCCCAAAAGGACCATGACGAAGAACACCTCCAGTGATCCGACGAAGACCAGGCATATCGATGTCCAGACCCCGAGTGCGAGAACCAGGCGGGATTCCGGGCCCAACCTACCACCTCTCGAGCTCGTACGTGACCTTCCCGCCCTTGTGTTCCACACTTTCGATCCTCAACGGGGACTTTGAGACCCTTGCAGCTGCAGAAAGCACCGCGGAACACCCCGGGCAGCCAATCCTTGCATGGAACATCGGATCCATCTTCCAGCTCTCCTCGCATACCTCCCTGAACCTGGAATGGACGATCTCAAGGAAAATGCGGTCCCCTTTCACCCGTGCAGAGATGGAGCGTATCAGACCCGAGCCCTTGGACAGGCGCTCGAGGGCTTCCGGAAGGTCGGCAAGTTCTTCCCCGGCGAACTTTCTGCCGGTATCGCGCTCGATGCGGTCAACAAGACCGGATCCGGGCGGGACCATCGAGATGCCCATGGATGGTCCGGTGGTCCCCACTATCAGGACCTGTTCAGCGATCAGACGGGGAAGCGGGAGTTTTTTATCCTCGGCAGGAACGTATACTCGCTCCTCCTTCAATCTTCCCCCCGCTGGAATGTAGATCCCGTTGCCCTTCAGTTCCATGGCACCTACCAATCTCCCTATGTTCCTGTCATGATCGAGGACGATCGGGTCGACCAGTTCCCCGGGGACCCATCTTCCGGAGAAGAGGAAGAGCGAAAGGATCCCTATGAGCATCACTCCGAATCCCGAGCGAAGAAGGAATTCCGCGGTCCTCCCGGGGAGGCCCACTTCGATCCAGGGGACGAGCTTCCCCGAGATCAGGATCATCGCCGCACCGGAAAGAGCGAGCGATATCCAGACTGCCTTCCTCAGGACTTCTCCCCTGTCCATTGGTATAACTATGCCCTTGCTGTAGATAAAGATGTCGAAACATTTATGTTTCGCGATATTCTCCCCATCATCGAACAGCTCCGATCATTCGTTCCCGACCAATTATCGGAACGATCCTTCAGAAGGCCGGGTGCCGGTGTGATAGAACAGATCAAGACGGCTTACAGGTACCTGCTTGTGATGGGTGCAGGTATGATACTCCTCCTATTCTCGGTGATGGTACCGGTCCTCTCATCTGACAGTGATTTCTCCATATACAACACGGGATGGAACGGCTGCTCGAGACTCGGGAAGGACACTTACTCCACGGGGTCTTTCATACCCACCATCGATCTGTCCGCATCATCCGAGGAAAGAGTCGTGCACAGTTCGTTCTCGGAGATCGGAAGCGATATCAGGCCATCCAGGTCATCGCTTCTGATAATCGGACCCGATATATCATTCTCGAGGGAGGAAGGGGAATTCGCCCATGAGTTCCTCTCCGAAGGTGGATTGGTGCTACTGGCAGATGATTTCGGTACGGGAAACGAATTGTTGTCATACCTGAATACGACGACAAGGTTCTCGGGCAGGATGATGCTCGACCTCTCCTACATGAAGAGCAGCAAGTTCTCGGTGACCACAGAGTTTTTTCCCCACGAGGTAACACGCAACCTGACGATGCTCCTCATGAATATGCCGTCCACCGTGGTCCCGTCCACCAAAGCCTTCCCGGTCATCAATTCCTCCAAGACCTCCTGGTTGAGCCTGGACGGAAACGAGCGTTGGGATGAGGACGATCCCTCTGGACCTTTCCCGATCCTGACCATAGAAAAGTATGGAAGGGGGATCCTTGCCGTCCTTTCCGAACCCAGCCTCCTCATCAATCAGATGCGGAAAGAGATGGATAACGGGATCTTCGTTCAGAACCTCCTCGGGTTCATATCCGATGGAAGGGACAGTGTGATGATAGATGAATCACACCGGGACCTCACGAACCCCGTGCAGGTGACGAATTCGTTCGTGGCTTCCCTTGACCTCCACCAGAAGGTTGGAATAATGATAGCCCTGACCATAGTGTTCCTGGTCATGAGCACGGAGCTTCCCCGAATGTTGATGGGATCGGTAAGGAAGCTCATCGACAGGCTTCTATCGGAGAAACCTGATGGACCCGGTGATGCAAGGGCACCTCTGGAAATGGTCATGGAGAGGCACCCGGATTGGGACAGGGCTGAGCTTGAGAGATTGATCAGGGACATCGAGGGATGATAATGGCAACAGCTTCGCAGGAGATATACGGCAGGGTGAAGGCCGAGGTTGGAAAGGTGATCATAGGATACGAGGATATCATAGAGGATTTCCTGGTATGCCTTTCCGCCGGGGGGCACATTCTGCTCGAAGGGGTGCCAGGGATAGCGAAAACGACACTGGCCAAAGTATTATCCGATGTGGTCGGTCTTTCATTCAAGAGGATCCAGTTCACCCAGGACCTGCTTCCGGCGGATATTACCGGGCACTACTACTACAACCAGAAGCTGCAGGAATTCCAGTTCAGGAAGGGCCCGATCTTCGCCAACGTGGTCCTTGCGGACGAGATCAACAGGTCCCCGACGAAGACCCAATCCGCCCTCCTGGAGGCCATGGAGGAGAAGCAGGTTACCGTTGAAGGAACGACCTTCCGACTGGAGGAGCCGTTCCTGGTAATGGCAACGATAAATCCCGTCGAGCATGAGGGTGTCTACACGCTGCCGGAAGCACAGCTTGACCGGTTCATGGTGAAGAGCGTGATGGATTACCTTCCCGGTTCGGACGAATTGAAGCTCCTTGCGCTCAAGAACCGAGACTGGAGGGTCCAGAAGCATCGGCCGCTGGGGGAAGACATCTATCCGGTCCTTCTCAAGGAGACCCGCAGCTGCAGGGCGGATGCCGCCATTCTGACATATATAAGGGATATCATCCATGCCACGAGGACCGATAGCAAGATAATCCTCGGGGCAAGTCCCAGAGCGGGGGAGCAGGTCCTGTATGCATCAAAGGCGGCGGCCGTGATAGCGGGGAGGGAATATGTGATCCCGGACGATGTGAAGAAGGTCGTGAGAAAGATGGTCCCGCACAGGATAACGATATCAATGGACAGCGAGCTTGATGGGATCTCCTCCAAGAGGGTCGTGGAGGAGTTGCTTTCCAGGGTTGAGGTCGTGAGACCGCGCGGGGAGTTGGATCGGAGGACATGATATGGTTTCTCCGTTCCTGGCATATGATGTGAGGGGGAGGGTGGGGGAAGACATTACCGAGGAGATGGTCTACGATATCGGTCTTGCTTACTGCGAGATGCTGCGTCCCTCCAGGGTTGTTGTGGGAAGGGACATCAGGCCTTCTTCCGAGGGATTGTCCAGGGTGCTTTCCGACGGACTGTCGGATGGAGGGTCGAACGTTCTCGATATAGGCCTCTGCGGGACCGAGGTCGTCTACTTTGC
>JAFGJI010000237.1 GCA_016929175.1 Thermoplasmatota archaeon
TATCGTCCTGATCCTTGACCTGGAGTTCTTCTGTCCTGTTGGCATCCTTCCTCTTCGCTGCCACAATGATGTATACCAAGACCGAAACAAGAAGCCCGGTCAGGAAAGCCGCCCCCCCTACGATCATCAGGAACGTGGTCGTATCCATCACATCCTTTTTCGGCTCCTCGTTCTCCGACACGACTATCCTCACGGAAGAGGAATTGCTAAGACCGGTTGAATCCGTTACCTTGATCGTGATCAGATGGATCCCCGGATGAAGCATTGTATTCAGTTCCGGGAGATCTCCAAGAGGTCCGGACAGATCCGATGACCAACGGTATTCAAGCGAGTCACCCCAAGGCAGGTCCGGATCGAACGCCTCGGCCTTCAGGATCAGCCTCTCCCCGTTCATGAAGTATTTCCTGTCCGGTTCCAGATGTATATATGGCTTCATGGGAGCGTCATTGATATTCAGCACCTCGATCCGGAAGGTCATGTTGACCGATGATGAACTGTCCGTTGCAGTTATCGTTACCGTGTGGTTGCCGACCATATCGTTCGTTGCAAGAAGACGAAAGGTCCCGTTGGGAAGGACCATGTAGTTCACACCCGGGGAGACCCCCGGCATACTTGAAGGAATATCGTTCTCCACCGATATATCCTCCCCGTCCCGCAGGTCATGAGCTGATATCGTGACATTCAGCCACTTTCCCTGGAGGACACTTGCATTGCTGACATTCTCGATGACCGGTGGGTCGTTGACAGGAACAACGATGATGGGGACGTTCGCACGGGCGCTTCCCTCCTCGTCCGAAACCAATACCGTCAGAAGGGCTCTGCCGTTCATGTCCCTCCCGGGTCTCAAGCGGAAGCTGCCATTCTCCGGGACCACCTTGACACCTTCGTCTATGTGGAACTCGACATCGAGCTGTTCTCCATCCTTGTCGGAGAACCATGAAAGATGATCGT
The DNA here is from genome assembly GCA_016929175.1 of Thermoplasmatota archaeon. GTDB lineage: Archaea > Thermoplasmatota > Penumbrarchaeia > Penumbrarchaeales > Penumbrarchaeaceae > JAFGLL01. The sequence goes on from JAFGJI010000237.1 coordinate 952, forward strand.
AAGGTTCGCTGATGTGGTCTTCCAGAATGGTTATACTGTCAGGATGACCTATCAATGCAGGGGCCGTATTGAAGATGAAAATGCTCGATACCGAGGCAGTACTTTCGTTCACACCGTCAAAACTGGTCACCTCCACCTTCCATTCCTCGCCTTCCCTCACCACCCCCTCCTCGATCCTGGCATTCAGGGAGGCGGTCTCGAGGACCTCCATGTAAAGGTCCGAATCCCTGAAGAACCTGTAATTGTAAATGATGTCCTCAGTGGAGGTCTCCAGGTCCGTCCCCTTCCTGTATATCTCGACGCTGAGTTCATCCCCCGAGGTCGGTGCTTCCGGGACGATGTATATCCCCGGTCCTGCAGGAGGGTTGTTCCTCAGCTCGAGGATGGGGCCCAGGAAGTAGTCCCGGGAGGAGCCTGATGTGTCCCTGACCATGACAGAGACATCATGGCTTCCGATATTATCGGAATACGCCGTCTGTAAAGGTAGCGCCCAGTGATCACCTGACCATAACTGTCCTCTTTCCATTTCATTGCTCCAATCGCCCGTGACGGGGTCCCTGACGGATACCATCAAGGAAAGCATTTCATCAGGTTCTTCCCTGTCGCTCACCCAGAAATGGAGTGTTGTCGCTTTGCCCCTGAGGACCGATGGTGCATCGATCTCCCACCGGTCAATGACGGGGTCTTCGGAATCATCGAAAAGGAATCCTTTTAAGTACGGCCTTGCAAGAGTATTTTCTGAAGATACCTCGATCACAAGATAGATCGTATGGATGGTCCCGGGAAGGTCCTTCAGGAACGAATCCCCCCATCTCATGAAATTCATCCCGTCGGTCTGGGAGACCCTTACAGAATCCTTCGTGGTGAAACCGCTGACCGGCCTCATTCCGTTATCGAGAATCCCGGCACTGAAGGATGCATCATCGCTGCTCGAATAGGCATCAATGCCCATAACATCGCACCATCCATTCTCCATCTCGAGCGGCCCTATGACGAGCCGACCTTCTGTCCTTTGATCCTGCAGGGTATACCCGCTGGCAGTGTATGTCATATTCGTGATGGAGACGACATGCACACTGGTCATCAATGATTCGTTGATCGGGAAGGAATTGGTATGGTTCAAGGTTATGCTCATGATGCCCGGCAGGTCTTCCGGCGCCCTCTTGGCTGTGATATCCAGGATTATGCTTTCAACAAGGGTCCCGCCAGAGGTCCAATCACCCGAGAACCTTCCATAATGGCTTTGATCGATGCCTTCGATGTGGCCCGGACCAAGGGAAAGGACATCAAGGTATCCGGAGGCCGGGAAGAGCTGGGTTATCCCGTCCTTATCAAAGATCCTCATATTGAGCTCCGAACCGGCACCGAAACCTTCGACATCGAACCCGAAGTCGTCCCAGGATGATATCCCCATGGGAGAGACCGGGTGGCTGATCATCCTTCCGGTCGTCCCGGTGACGAAACGGTATATGTTCAATCTCATTCCCCGAACATAGGCCAGGTATCTTTTCTCCTCATCAAGGACGGGGCACCAGGCCTGTCCATCGAACGTGTCGAGTGTTTCGAAGGTCGTCCCCCCATCTATAGAACCGTGGACGGTGACGTTGCCGTTCCCCGATTCCAATGTCGCCACGACCTGGGACCTGTCGGCCGACAGATGACCCTGGAACCTCCCGTCCAGCTGGTCGTCAGGACCCGATCCGAGTTCGACCCCCGTATATTCGAAGACCCAACCCTCGGAACACCTGTAGAGGCGTCCGCCCCCCTTATCCCTGTTAACGATCAGAAGATGGAGCGTGCCCATCTGATCTGCATGAGAATACTGGACCCTGTCCCCCGAAAACAGGATACCTTGTTCGTAGATGTCAGGCCATGTGGACCCGCCGTCGCTGGAAACGGCGACTTTCAGACCGTCATCCACTGTGGCCCGGTAAACAATGAATACTTCCTTTTTTGTCCCCGTATCCCTGACCCCTGGCATGAGATCGGAAACCTGGGCCAGGACCGTTACAGGGGTGCTCCAGGAAAGGTCCCTGTATCCTGCCATTCGGCACTCATTCGCACTGTCATCGATCCAGAAGACGAGAAGGTCGTTCCCGGAAACCAGGAGCTTCCCGCCTCTTGATACGTGTCCTCCGATGTCAAGCCTGGTAGCGACCGCATTCGATATGAGGGCCCAATCTTCGACCTCGATCTGTTTGATGTATATCCCGCTTGCCTGACCATTCGAAGAGATCAGATACAGACCGTAGAAGAGCTGACCCCCTGCCAAGGCGATCTCGCATGAAGCTGTCTGGTATCCTGAAACGTTGTGGACCTCGACCGATCCATCCCATCGGTCCATCCTGATGTCATATCTGGACAGCCAGAACGATATCCACTGACCGCTCGATATGAGGTGGGATACGAAGATGAAGGGTCCATCCTGAACAATAACCCTTCCGTCGTTGTGGTCCTGGGTGGTCTGATAGGTTGCCGGAAGTGATGCGAAATATTCAAGCGAGTTCCTTTCGAAGGTGAAAGCGACCCCTTCCTCCCCCGACAGGTTATCGTTCATCGACATCTGTCCCGGTGCATCCGGAGAAAATACCACAGCGGTTCTCGGACTGATACCCCTGGCCGGAGCATCAAAGGAATTTGACGAGGTGCAAGGTGACACCTCGATCTCTTCACCGGGCGTTCTGATAGGATACAACGACACGACGGGCATTGATGGCCCCATTACCGATGGTCCCAGCAAAAAGACGAGTATCATGATGAGAACTGGATCCCATTTTATCAAGGCGATCACTCCACAAGCCTTTTTCAAGGTTCGGTTCATATTTTTATATAAGTATAAAATCGTTGCCCTCTGCGGCTAGTACATTTGATCAAAGATGATAACGAGGATGGAAACGACGAACTGATGGATGATATATCATGGGACAAAGCCGTGATGAATACCCAATATTATCGGAATTCTCGATCAGTTCAAGAAAACTGGACCATCATACACTGAAATTTCACGGACCTCATCAAAGCCCAGTACAGCTTGTTTCACATTGCCTATCAACTACAAGGTAAGGACCTTTTTCGTCATCCACCCACGATGAAGGCCCTGATCAGGAGAAAGAGTACGGTCTGCAGCATCAGGTAGACTATCAAGGGTTTGCTGACACCATCTCGTCGGACGAACGGATAGGTCGTTGCCATCAGCGTCGCGATGATGAACCACGCCACGTAGTTCTGGACGGGGATGGACCCGCCTTCCCAGGTCCAGTAATCGAGCTCGATCGCGACGGGTTCAAGGACCACATCGAAGAGCGTGGCAAGGGCACCGGCGATGACCGGACAGATGCGGCGGTCCCTGACGATGAACATCGAAAGCTCCATCGCACCCATCACAACCATCACCCAGTTGAAACCGATCACCAGGGGAACGCCGAAGAGGCCCGGTCCCAGTGTCGGTCCGTATTCGTATTCTCCGAAGACGGCACCCGTCCACACACCGAGGGCTTCTATCGTGAACGTGAGGATGTACATGACAAGGGCCCAGACCAGGAGTGGAATGTCCTTTTTCCTGATGAAAGGATACAGGACAAGGATACCCATCCCCAGGAGAAATATCGGGGTGAGCAAAAGCATCAGGTCAAGCGTGACGGGTATAAGGTGTCCGATATAACCGACCACGAAGAAGCACATCATCAGAACGACGAGCACCCGGTCGGTCAAAAATGGCTTACGTTCCATGAAGGATCAACTCATTTTACTGTGAACTTCTTCCCGATCATGTTCAGCACGATCCTAACCTTTGAGGGTTTGACCTTCTTCCTGAAGACTATCATCGGGTCCCTTAATATCTTCATTGCGGTCCATTTGTACATGTCGGAAGCGTTCATTATCGGTATCCTTGTGTTCCTTTCCAACCCCCCGTATCCTGTTTCTGCTTCGGACTGCCATCTCAGGTACCTCTCGACCTGGTGGTCTATCAAAGCGGCAAAGCATTCGGGATGCTTCCTGACGGTCTCCTCACTCAGGTCCGGGAGGCCGAACATATCGAGGTCCGACCGAGGGATGTAGGTCCTGCCAAGCCTGTTGTCCTCCTGTATGTCCCTTATGAAATTGATATACTGCATCGCCTTGCCGAGCGCCCTGGCGTTTTGGAGATATCTGTCATCGACCCCCAGTATGCGGCACATCATCAGGCCGACCACCTCCGCAGAACCGTAGATGTATTCCTCGACCTCCTCGACCGTCTCGTAGTGCCTCTTGACCAGGTCCATTTCCATGGATCGGAGGAATGCCAGTATCCAATCCTTCTCGAAATTCCTCCTTTTTGCAAGCTCGATGAAGCTGTCCAGTACGAGGTCCTTCGAGGGGGTCCCATCCCAGGCCAGGCAGAAATTGTTGTAAAAACCGCAGAATTCCTCCTTCTTCTGGGGGACCGCATCGACGAGATCGTCAGCCTCCCTTACGAAACTGTACAGTATGAAGACGTCGTCTCGGACATCCCGGGGAAAGAACAGGGAGTTGTAGAAGTACGTCCTGCTCCCCTTCTTGAAGATGTTGTGGATCCTCGATTCAACCATGGTCCTTCATTATCTCCTTTGCGATTATCTGGGAAGAGATGATGACCATGGGCACCCCGATACCAGGATGCGTATATTGCCCCGTATAATACAGGGACCTGACCTTTTTCGAACGGTGCCCCGGCCTGAAGACCGCTGTCTGTTTTAGTGTGTGGGCCAATCCGAGTGCGGTCCCCTTGTATGCATTGAACTTGGATGCGAAGTCCCGATGGGTGAAGATCCTTTTGGAGATGATATGCCCCATGATATCTTCCGAAAGAAGGTTTTCGAGGTGGGATATTATGTCGTTGAAATATCTCTCCCTTACCTCGTCCGTGTCCTCGAGGCCGGGAGCCACGGGGACCAGGAAGAAGAGGTTCTCCATTCCCTCCGGGGCAACGGAGGGGTCCGTTTTCGATGGACAGCAGACATAGTAGGAGGGATTTGCAGGCCAGTCGGCCTTGTCAAATATGGTCGCGAAATGTTCGTCCCATCCGTCGCTGAGGTAGAGGTTGTGGTGCTCGAGCCCCTCGATCCGTTTGTCCAATCCGATGTACATCAGAACGCAGGAAGGAGCGATCTTCTTCTTGCTCCAGTATCTCTCATCGTATGTCCTCTGACCTTTCCGGAGAAGATCGATCTCGGCGTGGGGGTAATCGGCGTTGACAACGACAATGTCGGCATCCGTCCGGCCTTTGTCGGTGAGCACACCCGACGCTCTTCCGTCCTCGACAATGACCTTTCTCACCTCCTCGTTGAACCTGAACTCGACCCCCTGTTCAAGACAGAGGGCATGGAAGGCCTTGGAGAGCTCGTACATGCCTCCCATGGGATACCAGACCCCGAGATTGAAGTCAACATGCGACATCAGCGCGTACATTGCAGGGCTGGCGTTGGGCGAACCCCCCAGGAACACGATGGTGTATTCCAGTATCTTTCTGAGGTCCTTGTCCTTTATGAACCTCTTGACATACCCGTCGAGGTTCTCGAACACATGGAGCTTCGTGCCCTCGAACACGAGCTTTCGGTTCAGGAAATCGAAGATCGAGGAATATTCCTTGTATATGAACTGCCCCATGGCGATCTCGTACTGGTAGCGGGCGGAATCAAGGTACTCCTTGAGCCTGTTCCCGGACCCTGGCTCGATGCTGTCGAATATCTTTTGGGTCTTTTCGAAGTCGGCAGGGATGGAATACTGCCTTTCCTTTCCGTAGAACACCTTGTAGGACGGGTCCAGCCTCTTGAGCTGGTAATAGTCCGACGGCGTCCTATCGAACTCCTTGAAGAAGTCCGAGAACACCTCCGGCATCAGATACCATGACGGGCCCATATCAAAGAAGAATCCCCTGTCCACGTATCCTATGGCCCTGCCTCCCGGTTGGTCGTTCTTCTCCAGGACGGTTACCTTGAAACCATCCCTGGCCAGAAGTGCAGCAGCCGTCATTCCCCCGATACCGGATCCGATCACCACTGCTCTCTTGTTCCCCTTTAACATGTAAAGTGGATTGAATTATATGGAATTTATACTTTATTCAAGGACCGCTTTCGTGTTTTCTGTGCGAGCCAAAGACATGTGTCACCCTTTTGCGTTAGGGGTTAACGCCAAGCAACTCCAAACCAAAAAGGTGACGACACATGATTGTATCCAGAGGTCAAATATATTTTGAAAGAGAGCACATGGAATTGGTCAAGCAGCTACCAAAATATGCAAGGGAACGGTATTTCGCCATCGCAAGAACCCTTGCCAACAAACCATTCGGGATCACAAGACAAGAAGCTGCAGATATGGTCAAGCTCAGTTTGCGACAACTGTATCGGATCATATCCAGATTCAGAGAAGAAGGTTTGTCAGGTCTATTACACAGATCCAAAAGACCAAAGAATTCTCCGAACAAGACCAGTGATGAAGTTGAGAACATCATACTGCAAGTAAGGGATGCATCAGGATTCGGGCCAGATGGAATTGCTCAACTTGTACAAGAGAGCAATGCACGCAATGGGATCAAAAAGAAAGTACATCCTTCCACGGTCAACAATGTGCTTGTCAGGCTATGCCCCATACGTGGCCTGTGTGCGTACAGGTTTGCTTGTAGATGGAACATCTGTTGGCTGTCAGCCGCAGCTGACGGTTGTGCCCATAGCGTGTGAGTGCGTACACGGGTCACCCAGGCATGGGGATGCACGTTCGGAAAGAGGGA
>JAFGJI010000238.1 GCA_016929175.1 Thermoplasmatota archaeon
CCGTTCCCCTTCGAGGAGGTCCGATATCTGGCGGACAGAGCCCATGCAATAGGGGTCCTTGACCGCACATTCACCTTCGGCAGCGGCGGCCCTCTCTACAACGAGACCAACGGACAGCTCTACAATTACAGGAACAGGCCCGTTACCAAGAACTACATAGTCGGTGTAGGGGGCAGGGATGTTAGAACGAAGCATGTGAAGGGGATCTTCAAGGACCTCATGAACGTGGAGAAGAACGGATATGATCACGAGGGAGATGTCCACTGGTGGGGCCTTCTTGACGGAAATACTCCGGAGGTGGAGCTATAGGAGGTGATATGATGGCAAAGCTCACGATACCAGAAGACGAGTTGATGTCGCCCGGACACATGGGATGCCTCGGATGCGGAGCGACAATGGCAATGAGGTACGTCCTCAAGGCTGCGGGGAGGAGGACCATCATCTCCATACCGGCATGCTGCTGGGCAGTGATGCCGGGTGTATGGCCCAACACCTGCCTGCAGATACCCGAACTGTACACTGCGTTCGAGACCACGGGAGCGTCCATCTCCGGCATAAGGGCCGCGCTTGACGCCCTTGGAAAGAAGGACATCAATGTGATAGGTTTTGCAGGGGATGGCGGAACAGCGGATATCGGCATACAGGCCCTTTCCGGTGCCGCCGACAGGGGGGACGATGTTCTCTACATAATGTATGACAACGAGGCATACATGAACACGGGCATCCAGAGGTCCGGATCCACCCCGATCGGGGCGTGGACGACGACAACACCGGTCGGAACCCACGGGGACTGGGAGAAATCACCGAAGAAGAACATGGTGGGCATAATGGCTGCCCACGGTATCCCGTACATCGCAACCGCGGCGGTAGCCTATCCCGAGGACCTGGTCCGGAAGGTTCAGAAGGCCCTTTCCATCAAGGGAGTGAAGTTCATTCAGATATACTCCCCCTGTCCGACCGGGTGGAAGATGGACCCTGGTCAGACAGTGAAGATATGCAGGGAGGCCCTGTCCTCGAGGTCATTCGCCCTTTATGAGATAGAGAACGGTGAGTACACGATCAACATGAAACCCAAGAAGACCCCCCTGAAGGATTATCTGCTCAAGCAGGGCAGGTTCAAGCACATGCCGCAGTCCCTGATCGATGAACTGGAATCTGAGCTCGATCGGAACTGGGAGCATCTCCTCTTTATGGAGAAGATCACAAAGGAGAGGGCAGCGGGGATCGAGAGGTGATGGTCCCGTAAGTTGAGGGGTGAGAATAACGCTTTCAGGGAGTTGATACGAACATGCATCCCATACTTGAAGATGAACCCGGAAAGAAAATGCTGGCGCTTGGGAACGAGGCCATAACAAGGGCCGCGATAGAAGCGGGAGTGACCGTTGCCGCCACCTATCCCGGGACGCCGTCATCAGAGATCGGCAATACCATGCACAAGGTGGCGAAGGAGGCTGGAATATACTTCGAGTTCTCAACGAACGAGAAGGTGGCATTCGAGACAGCAGCGGCAGCGGCCGTGGCCGGGGTCCGCGCCTTCTCGTTCATGAAGCATGTGGGCTTGAACGTGGCAGCCGACGCGTTCATGACCCTTGCCTATACGGGTGTGAGGGCCGGATACGTTGTACTTACTGCGGACGACCCCAGCTGCCATTCATCGCAGAACGAGCAGGACAACCGCTTCTTCGCCAAGATGTCCGGCGTCCCCATGGTGGAGCCTTCGTCGCCCGAGGAGGCAAGGCAGATGATGCACTACGCCTTCGAGCTTTCCGAGAGGTTCCAGATGCCCGTCCTCTTCAGGACGACCACCAGGATGAACCATGTCAGGGGCATCATTGAACTTGGAAAGATACGAAAACCCTCCGGAAGGGTCCATTTCGAAAAGGACCCCGGTCGGTTCGTGACCGTTCCGGCCAACGCAAGGAAGAGGCATCTCTCGCTCCTTGAAATAATTCCTCGGATGCAAAATGAATCGGAGGTCTCGCCCTTCAACAGGGTCATCGTCCCTGAAAAGAAGAACACTATCGGGAGCCTGAAGCTTGGCATCATCACCTCCGGCGTATCCTACAACTACGTCTTGGAGGTGCTGAACAACATCGAGCTGGGTGTGGAGGCAAGGGTGCTGAAGCTCGGGATGACGAGCCCCCTCCCCGATGATATGATCTCCGAGTTCTCCTCCGAATGTGATCTGATATTGACCGTGGAAGAGGGAGAGATGTATCTCGAGGAGTACGTGAAGGCCGTCCTCAAGGAGAGGGATGTCCCCACAGTCGTTCTCGGGAAGAGGGACGGTCATTTCCCCAGACCGATGGAATACAACCCGGATATCGTTGCAAGAGGGATCGTATCGGCTCTGGAGGGGGAAGGTATGAAGATAGATCTGCCCGTGAAAGAGGCGATCGATTGGGAAACGCTTCCCGAGCCGCCCCGTCCACCAGTTCTGTGTGCCGGCTGCCCTCACAGGGCAACCTTTCTGGCAGTAAGGAGGGCGACCAAGGGGAAGGCGGTATATCCCAACGATATCGGGTGCTACACTCTCGGTATACAGCCACCGCAGTCCACGGGCGATCTTCTCATCTGCATGGGAAGCTCCGTCGGATCGGCGGGCGGGCTCTCACGGGTCGTGGACGAGCCCGTAATATCGTTCATCGGGGATTCCACATTCTTCCATTCGGGTATAGCCCCCCTTGTAAATGCCGTTCACAACAAGCACAGGTTCGTGCTGAACATAATGGACAACGCCACCACCGCGATGACTGGGCACCAGCCCCATCCGGGCCTGCCCGTGGACGGAATGGGAGATGAAGCACCCGCCATCAGCATCGAAAAGGTCTGCAAGGGGGTGGGTGTGGAATTCGTGAAGACCGTCAACCCACTGAACGTCAAGGAGACCCAGAAGGCCTTCGAGGAAGCCCTTGCCCATGAAGGAGTATCCGTTGTCATAACCAGGTCTCCCTGCGCCCTCAAGCTCGAGAGGGAGCTGAGGAAAAGGAACATCGTAAGGACCAAATATCAAGTATACCAGGATAAGTGCACGCGATGCGACACATGCACCAGGATCTTTGCCTGCCCGGCCTTCTACAAGATCGGGGACGAACACTACATCGACCCGGACCTTTGCTGGTCATGCGGTGTATGTGAACAGGTCTGCCCATTCGGGGCGATGGGTCCCGTAAGGGAAGAGAAGGGGGGTGAGTGAAGTGGTGCAGATCAACAGGGATGCCTGCACGATACAGATAGTGGGGGTGGGCGGTCAGGGAGCCCTCACAGTATCCAAGATAATAGGAGCCGCTGCGGTTAAAAAGGGGACCCCCATAATAATTTCCGAGATCCACGGCATGGCCCAGAGAGGGGGCGTCGTGCAGACCACGATCCGGCTCGGGGAGGTCATCTCCCCTCTGCCCTTCGGACAGGATGTGACGGTCATGGTGGGTTTCGAGCCCCTTGAGGTCTACAGGGCGAGGTCCCAGCTGACCATGGATACCATCGTGGTCATGTCCACGGACCCGGTCAGACCCGTATCCGTCAGTTCCGGAGGCCAGAGATATCCGGAGCCGGGTGCTGTCGTCGAGGAGATGAAAAAGCGGCTCAAATGCGTGTTCCCGCTCTCTGCGAAAGCCAGTGCAAGGACCGCGGGGAACGAAAGGGTGACGAACGTCGTAATGCTGGGAGCCCTCACGGGTACGGATGTTCTGCCCTTCAGTTACGAGGAGATGAGGTCCGCTGTCGGGAAGATCGTTCCGTCAAGGTCCCTTGAAGTAAACCTTAAGGCCTTCGACATCGGTTACAACGAGACCCATGGCAAGAAAGCGTAGGATCGGCATTTCGACAACGATACCTCTGGAGCCTCTTCTGGCAGCTTCGGCGGTACCGGTCGATCTTAACAATCGGTTCATTGGTTCCGAAAACCCCATCCAGCTCATAGAAGAAGCCCAGGTAAGGGGTTTCCCCCGGAACATCTGCACATGGATAAAGGGTCTCTACAGCGCCTCGGCCGATGTGGACCTTGTGATCGGTGTTGTGAGGGGTGACTGCTCGAACACGCAATCCCTCCTGGAGACCCTTGAAAGCGAGGGCAGACCGGTCCATCCCTTTTCCTATCCTTACGACCGCTCGAGGGAGGCCATCGTGGATGAGATCGAGGGGTTGTGCGGCCTCCTCGGATGCACCATGGATGAGGCGGAGCAGGCATCGGGCAGACTGCAGGAGCTGAGGAATATCGCTCTCAGCATAGATGAGCGGAGATGGAGAGAACTCAGCGTTTCCGCAGAGGACTGCCATCTGGCCCTGGTCTCCACTTCCGATCTTTGCTCCGATGCGGAAGGCTGGGAGGGGAGGATGAGCTCCATACTGGAGAAAAATAAGGATACATCATCTCAGGACGAGGGAGTGAGGCTCGGTTATATCGGTGTGCCTCCGATAATCACCGATATCTTTCCGAGGATCGAGGGATCGGGGGCGCGTACGGTGCTCTTCGAGGTCCAGAGGCAGTTTGCCATGCCCTCGAAGAGAGGAGACTGGATAGGAAGGTATCTCGATTACACCTATCCCTACGATATTTCGGGGAGGGTGGAGGATATAAGAACCGAGGTGAAGAGGAGGCGCATTGATGGGCTCCTGCATTATGTTCAGTCGTTCTGTCACCGGCAGATAGATGATATCATATTCCGCAGGGAGCTCGACGTGCCCATCCTGACCCTCGAGGGGAACCTGCCCGGTCCCATGGATGAGAGGACCCTGATACGCCTCGAGTCGTTCATAGACGTCCTGGAGGAAGGGGGATGATACCGGAACTTTCCTTTCTGGAAGAGATGGAGATGGGGCAGAAACTGGGGGTCGATGCGGGCTCGACCTCCACCAAGTTCGCATTTCTCAAGGATGGCCGGATCTCAACCTCGATAATGGACACTTCCCGTTTCTTATACGGGAAGATGGCGGAATGCCTGGTCGGGTTCGACGTGGTATCAACGGGGTACGGGAGGAAAAGGATACCCTCGGCAAGACCCATACCGGAGATAAGGGCTCACACCCTGGGTGTACTGAAGAGCACCGGCCTCGAGGACTTCACACTCCTGGACATAGGAGGACAGGATTTCAAGGTGGTGAGGGTGGAGAAGAAGGGCATCAGGGATTTCCACATGAACGACAAATGCGCCGCCGGGACGGGAAGGTTCCTCGAGAAGATGTCTGCCATGCTTGGAATGAGCATGGCCGAGCTCGGGTCCTTCAGGGGGAACGAGAAGATACTGGAATCCGTCTGCTCGGTATTTACGGAGACGGAGCTCATCTCCCTTATGGTCGAGGGAGCCACAAGGGAAAGGCTCGCAGAAGGGGTCATTTTTTCGGTTTACGAGCGGGTCCGCCCCCTGCTCAGGATGTTCCCGTGCGATACGATCGTATTCACAGGGGGAGTGTCCAGATGCTCCGGGCTCGCCATGACGATAAGTGTGGGGCTCTCCGTTGATGTCATGGTGCCCGAAAGGTCCCAGTTCATGGGGGCCATAGGTGCCCTGAGTGCGAGAAACGTGAAGAACCCCAGCAAGGCGCTATCGTGAGATTTAATATAAGAAATCAACCTATCCGGTCCGACAGCACCTTGGGAGGCCTCATCCAGATAGAATGTTCGAAGGCCCTGATGCCAGCGAACCGACCACCCATGCACTGCTGCGGGACCCACCCCCTGGAAGGTCCCATTATCTGCCTGGAATGAAGAAGGATCAACAGGATGTTACCGAGATGAGAGCACTGGGAGTATGTCTGGGTGGGTCAACGGTCACCATGGTGGAGCTGTCCAGCGATGGGAACGGTTCCAGGCCGAATGTCGAGAGTGTGATCATCGAGCCTCACGAAGGTGACCCGAAAAATGTCCTTGCCGGGAACATGAAGGCCATGGACATGTCGATGTTCGACATGGTCGCGGTGACCGGGAGGAAGTTCCGTGACCTCGTCAATCTCTCTTCCTTGAGCGAACCCGAGGCTGTGGAGCATGCATATGAGTGGGAGAACCGGGAAGGGAAGGGATACAATGCCATTGTCAGTGCCGGCGGCGAGACCTTCATGGTCTATGTGCTCGATCATGACGGGAAGATCATAGACGTCCATACGGGAAGCAAATGCGCTTCTGGTACAGGGGAGTTCTTTCTCCAGCAGATCAGGAGGATGGGGCTAACCATCCAGGAAGCCATGGAGCAGGGAAAGGATGCGGAGCCCCACAGGCTCTCGAGCAGGTGCACGGTCTTCTGCAAGAGCGACTGCACTCATGCCACCAACAAGGGGGTTCCCAAAGGGCAGGTCGTATCCGGTCTGTGCGAGATGATGGGACACAAGGTCATAGAGCTTCTGAAGAAGCTCCCCAAGAAGGACATAATGATGGTGGGCGGCACCTCCCAGAACCAGCTCATGACCGGTTTCCTGAGGAAGGAGATCGATGGTCTGGACATTCCGACATCAGCCCCATATTTCGAGGCACTGGGAGCGGCATTGTGGGCGCTCAAACATCAAACGAAACCTTACCAGGGCATCGACAGGCTCTTTTTCAAGGACCGTTCATCCTTCGATCACCTCCCGAGATTGTCCCTTTTCGAGGACCGTGTCAGTTTCAAGGACATGAAGGTTCAGGAAGCGAGGGAGAACGACCGATGCATCATAGGCCTTGATGTGGGATCCACGACGACCAAGGCCGTGCTCCTTCGGACCGATGATGATGCAATGCTCGGGTCCATCTACCTGAGGACACTGGGGGACCCTGTTGGTGCATCCAGAAAATGCTACAGGGCACTTGCAGAGCAGGTAAAGATACCCCTGAACATCGTCGGTCTTGGGGTATGCGGCTCCGGCAGGCAGATAGCGGGACTCCATGCCATGACCGAAGGGATCCTCAACGAGATAATCGCTCACGCAACAGCTGCCGTTCACTTCGACAGTGATGTGGATACCATCTTCGAGATAGGGGGCCAGGATGCAAAGTACACCTACATCACGAACGGGGTCCCCTCCGATTATGCGATGAACGAGGCCTGCTCCGCCGGAACGGGATCGTTCCTGGAGGAATCCGCAAAGGAGACCCTTGGAATAGAGATGAAGGACATCGCGGATGTGGCGATGAGAGGGCAGGACCCGCCCAATTTCAACGACCAGTGCGCTGCCTTCATAAGCAGCGACATAAAGAGAGCGTCCCATGAGGGCATGGACCGGGATGACATCGTTGCGGGTCTGGTCTATTCCATCTGCATAAATTACACCAACCGGGTCAAGGGGAGCAGGCCTGTCGGGGAGAAGGTGTTCATGCAGGGAGGGGTCTGTCTGAACAGGGCGGTCCCCATCGCAATGGCCTCTCTTACCAGCAAGGAGGTCATTGTTCCCCCGATGCCGCATCTGGCGGGAGCATACGGTGTGGCCCTTGCCATCAAGGAGCGTATCGAAAAGGGTCTGATCAAGGAAGGTCAATTCGACCTTTTTGAGCTGGCGAACAGGGAGGTCGAATACCTGGAACCCTTTACCTGTCAGGGGGGAAAGGAGAAATGCGACCTCGGGTGTGAAGTGGCCAGGATCAAGATAGGGGACAAGGTTTACCCCTTCGGTGGTGCCTGCAACCGCTATTACAATCTGAGACATTCGGTCAACTACGATCTGGAGAAGC
>JAFGJI010000239.1 GCA_016929175.1 Thermoplasmatota archaeon
ACCACACAGGCAGCACCCACGCTCATCAGGCAGCAGTCGTATGCCCTCAACGGATATGCCACAACAGGGGAGTTTATCACGTCGTCGACCGATATGTCCTTCCCACCATGAGCATGGGGGTTCATGCGGCCGTAACCCCGGTTCTTGACCGCTATCTCCGCCATGGTCCTTCTGAACGAATCCTCCTCCTTCCCGAAGACCTTCCAGTACCTCTGGGCCATGACAGCATAGTAACCGGTGTAGATATGACCCAGGGGGGTCTCCCAATCCTTGTCCGCAGCGGAAGAGATGAGATGGTTCCCCTCATCTGTCGGCACCTCATCCATCCTCTCCCAGCCCATAGCAAGGGTGCAGTCGGAATATCCGGACGCCACGGTCTTGAAGGCCTCCCAGATCGTCGAACCTCCGGTGGCGCCTCCGGTCTTGACACCGATATTGCCAAGGGGATCTAGACCCAGCCGGTCATGGATCACCGCTTCGCCGAGGAGCTGGTCTCCGAAGTGGTCCGCGAAATGGCCGTAATAGGCCGTATGGATGTACCTCTTCAGCTCCGCAGGTGACATGTCTATGAAGCGGGCGGATTCCGTGAGTGCATCGATGCACAGCTCCTCGGTCCTCTTGTCCGGAATGGCCCTGTCAAATTTCGACATTCCCCCCGTAACCATGTAGACGGGTTTGGACATTTTCGGGATCCTCAACTGCTCTTCACTGAACGTTATCAATCATATTCCTCCTTTTTCCAACCAACAGTATGCGGTGACCGAAAGAGGGGGGAAACTGCAGCTACTTCACCTTGTCCCGGAGATGGGAAAGACCCCTCCGACCACCCTTTGGGGTCATCAATGTCATCGTAATAAATGATTTCCATGTGCCCCGCAGATCAGAGCAGGTCCCATCCACCGATGGTTTCCGATATCGATCATCGACCGATTATTATCCCGGCCGGATCGATCTCCCGGAGCCTTTCAAGCTCCTCCTTCGTGGGAAGAGCGGAGGTTCCCACATCATCCGGTATCAGAAGCTCGAACCCCGTGTTGTCGATGACCTGCTGTAACGTGACACCGGGGTGTACACTTATCAACTTCATCCTGCAGGTCTCCTTATCGAATCCCATCAATGCCAGATTGGTTATCACCCTGTACGGTCCGGTCCCTCTGGGCAGACCTGCCCTCTCCCTCGCTCCCGAGCCGTCAATGTATCCCGGGGTGGTGATGAAGTTCACCCTCTCGGGGAGCTTGTCCTTCTCGTGTCTTGCAATGATGATGGTCCTCCATGAAAGCGACCCGAAATCATTCGCACCGCCGCTCCCAGGCAGCCTGGTCTTCGGGTGATCGTGATCGCCGATGACCGTGGAGTTGATGTTGCCGTACATGTCGACCTCGGCACCTCCCAGGAAGGCGTAGTCTATCATTCCTCTCTGACCCGTTTCCATTATCCCGGCGAGTCCGGTCGCAGCAACGGCCCTGTGAGAGCATCTCGAATCTCCGACCGAGATGGGCAGGGTCGGGACCTCGGGAGCCATGCTCCCTGCCTCGAAGAGGATTATCAGGTTCGGTGCGTGGGTCTTCTGGGCGAGAAGGGCCGCGATCATGGGCAGTCCGGTACCAACACCCACTGTCCTCCCATCCTCCAGCTGATGGGATGCAACCGTGGCCATGAGCTCCACGGGTGTGTATTCGCTCATCTCAATTCCTCCAGTCGTCTGAGGGAGTTCAGCTTCCTCATTCCTATAAGGTCAAGGTAAGCCTCGAAATCATCCACCGAGTACACATATTTCTCCAGGTATGCCTTGAGCTGCTCCTCATCCCTTCCCGCTTTCATATATTCCCTTATGTGCTCCTCGTCAAAATAATACTCGTAAGGCATGTTGCCGGGATGGCTTCCGAACGGAGCCTCGATGACGGCATCCACACAGAAATAAGGTATGGTGGTCCTCTCCGGGGCATCCCTAAAGAATGAATCCGGGACTATCCTCTCCGCGGTTACCAGTACCCTTTTCGATGCTTTGGCCAGGTCATCGTCCTTCACCAGGGTTCCACGGACCAGACAGTTCCCGAAACGATCTGCGTAATGGACGTGGATGATCGACACGTCCGGCATCAGCGCCGGGAGGGCGACCAGCTTCTGACCGGTGAACGGGCATTCGATGGTCCGTGCCGCGCTGTACTTGAACGTGTCCGAACCGAGCATGTTCCTGGCCGGAAGGAACGGGAGTCCCATGGCAGCGGCCTTGATCCTCCATGAAAGCGCCGCATTCGTCCATTCCACACACTTCACCCTTCCGGACTCCACTGCTCTCCTTCCATTCTTGGACAGCCCTCTCGTTTCATAGGCGAACGAATAGGCCACATCGACCGCATCCACGCAGTCGCCCGCAATTAGGACATCCAGATCATGTACTGCAGTGTGACCCGACACCCGAAGGCGGCCTATACGCTGCCTGACCATCTCGTATATGAGAGGCATGGATATCCTTATATGGCCGAATCCGCCGATGGCGAGGTACATACCGTCCTTGATATATTTCTGGACGGCCTCTTTTGGAGAAGTGACCTTGTCCACGAGTCCTCTCTGCTTGTGGTCCCGGTTCCATTCCCTTATCTCATCCGCAGTGACAGTGCTTAACAGCTCACCGATCCCCTGTTCTGACATGTGAGAACCCGCCTCCGTATCTTCCACCTCGATTTATAATGTTTCGAAGGTACCGTCGGACCATCCACGTTGGGACAGAATGGCCGTATCGCATTCCGAAAGGAAAGTTATTACTATTGATACCTCTGTTCATCCGATGCCCGGCCGTGGATGGTCAGGCGTTCTTGATGGAGGCTTTCAATGGATTTTTCTTATACCCCCGAGCAGAAGATGCTGAAGGACATGGTCCGCGAGTTCGCACATAAGGAGATCAGACCGATCGCTGCCGAAACGGACAGAGAAGGCATATTCCCCTGGGAGACCATCCGAAAAATGGGAGCCCTCGGTCTGATGGGCATGACGGTCCCCCCCGAATACGGGGGTTCCAGGATAGATGTCGTGAGCTACGCGATCGCTCTCGAGGAGATCGGAAAGGTATGCGGCTCCACGGGATTGACAATGGAAGCGCACAACTCACTTGGTGTAGGTCACATCTTCGAGAGAGGTAGCGAGGAGCAGAGGAGGAAATACCTCCCTGGACTGCTGACAGGAGAGAGACTGGCAGCCTGGGCGCTGACGGAGCCGAACGCGGGCTCCGATGCGGCCTCCCTCCAGACCACCGCCGTCCTCGACGGGGACGAGTGGGTGCTGAACGGGTCGAAACAGTTCATCACCAGCGGAAGCATAGCGGATATAATTACGGTCATGGCGAAGACGGACCGGACCAAGGGTGCGAGAGGTATCAGTGCTTTCATAGTTCCCAAGGGGACCCCCGGCCTGATCTACGGCGGAGAGGAGGACAAGATGGGCCTCAGAGGGTCGGTCACCTCCCAGCTGGTATTCCAGGACTGCAGGGTTCCGAAGGAGAACATGCTGGATGAGCCCGGCATGGGGTTCATAGGGGCCATGCAGGTCCTCGATCGCGGCAGGACCGCAATAGGAGCCCTTGCCGTCGGATTGGCCCAGGGGGCCCTCGAGGAATGCCTGGAATATTCGAAGCAGAGGGTCCAGTTCGGCAAACCGATATCCAAGCATCAGGCCATACAGTGGAAGTTGACCGATATGGCAACGGAGATAGACGCTGCCCGCCTCCTTGTTCACAGGGCCGCTTACCTGGAGGATAAAGGTGTTCCCTTCGGGAAGGAAGCATCCATGGCGAAGCTCTTCGCATCCGAGGTTGCCGTGAAAGCGGCCGTCGAAGCCGTTCAGGTCCACGGGGGATACGGTTTCACCAAGGAATATACCGTGGAAAGGCTGTTCCGCGACGTGAAGCTATACACCATCGGAGAGGGGACGTCCGAGGTCCAGAGGATGGTGATCGCGAAACATCTGGGGCTGTGAGCGGAAGTTCCACCCCCGTATGTTGACCTTTCTGTTAAATATCAGTACCACATCCCGATGCAGGATGGTCGGGACAAGCAGGTATGTCCACAGAACCGCTCTGGTAATTTTCGCTGTGGACCTCGTGCTTGTACTCTCGCTCTTCATCGCACCGGCCACACTCGAACCCGGAACCGTTATCGGATTGGATGGAAGGGCAAATGCCATGGACTACCAGGACACCTGGAAGGAGCTGAGCCCTTTTCATCGTCTTGTATATACGTTCGGCGACTTCAACTGCCATCAGATGGAGCGCAGATCGATCGTCATCAACGGCAATCAGATGCCCGTTTGCGCAAGGGACACGGGGATCTTCATGGGCATACTGTTCGGATCCATTATTCTGGCAAGGGCGGTCGCCGATGACAGCCCCGCCAGGACCATGCTCAGCATATTTCCCGGGGGTTTGAGGAGGAACCATCTGGTGAAAAGACACGGTGGGATGACCGCTGCGATCATGATCATCGCATTGATCGTCCCGACCGCTCTTGACGGCGGCATACAGATGCTCTCCATGATCGGTGCGCTTCCCTTCGGTCTATCCTACGAGAGCACAAATCCCACACGGCTTGTCACGGGATTCTCCATGGGTGTGGCATGGGGTCTTCTGATGACGATGCTGGTCATCACCCTCATTTCCAGAAGGGAAGATGGAGAGGCGCCCCTCCTGCCCATCTTCAGGGGAAGGTGAACCTGCTCCTTGGGACCGGGGAATCGGTTTTATAATTGCAGCCTTATTGCCGTTGCATGGCAAGTCCGGAAGAAGTAGGTGTCTTGTTGGTCCTAAAGCGTGAGGGAAGGGAAATATCGATGCCGCCCTGTCCGGGAGACCGGGTCATGGACCTGCTTGACCGGGCGGGCGTACACATGGACGGAGTGCTGGTCTTCAGGGAAGGGATCCCGATACCCCTTGACGAGGGCGTTGAGTTGAACGATCGTCTGACCGTGGTCAAGGTGGCTTCAGGAGGGTGAAAGGTTTGCAGTCGACAATATTGATGTATGTTCTCGGAGCGGCAGGGTGCGGAAAGTCCACCTTCACGGCGGCCGTCCTGGAATGGCTCTCGGCGAACGGCTTCTCCGCACAGACGGTCAATCTGGACCCGGGTGCGGACGCTCTCCCGTACGAGCCGGATGTCGATGTCAGGGACTGGCTGAGGCTCGCTGACATAATGGAGGAGTACGGGCTCGGACCCAACGGCGCCCAGATCGTTGCTGCGGATATGATCGCCCTGCACAGGTCAAGGATGACCGAAGAGATGGAGATCGGCGGTGTGCAGTATATCATCGTTGACACGCCTGGCCAGCTTGAACTCTTCGCGTTCAGGGAATCCGCAAGGGAACTGGTCGGCAACCTGCTCCCGGAAAGCTCCGTCCTGATATACCTGATAGACCCATTCAATGCCAGGACCCCCTCCGGCTACATAAGTCAGGTGATGCTCGCCAATCTCTGCAAGCTCAGGTTCCAGGTACCGGCAGTGGAGCTGATATCCAAATCCGACATGATGACACACGAGCTGAAAGAGGTCCTGAACAGATGGCAGGAGTACCCGGACAACCTGTACGAAGACATGGTTGCCGAGGCCTCGTCCAGACCCGGCATGGAAAGCGAACTTGGCATCGGTCTCTTCAGGTCCATGGAGGACCTCGGTCTCTTCGTGCCTCATGACATGATCGACCCGAAGGACACCAGGGGTTTCGAGCGATTGTACCAGACGATACAGCTGACCTACGGCGGTGGTGAGGACAGGGAAAGGTCCGGATGACGCATCCCGGTACCCTTGTCGATGGCATTGTTAGGGGAAAACTTCTATCGATATGGAAACATAAGCCAGAGGAGATGGAAATGGACTACCCGGAGAAGATCGCCTCGAGGATGTTCCGGTGGTACGAGGACAGCCCGCGAACGACCGACCGCCTGGAGGCAAAGTCCAGGGAGGTTTCCCCGTGCTCCGAATACACAAGGTACACCGTCGAAGGCATCCTGAGACATCCCGGATCCGAACTGTCCGTTCTTATGGACGTCCATTGTCTTGGGCCCATTTTCATGAACTCCGGTATGAAGAACGCAAAATGGTCGGACCGGCTCGGTTACGGAATGGCGGTCGCGGGAGAGGATACAAGGGTCCATCTGCACGGGAACGGCAAGTTCATAATACGAAGGGCATCGAACAGAGAGCACGCGGAGGAATTGTACAAGACCCTGGTCCATCTTGTCAAGCCTGCCCTTTACGAACCGGGGACAGGAAGGTACTTATGGGACCTCATCAGGAGTTCATCTCTGGACAACGGGAAGATATCGAAGCCCATGGAGGACCTTCTGCTGTGGCCCGACGAAACGGGCGATCCCGGGAGCAGGATGGAGAAAGTAGTGGAGGGGATCAGGTGTGCCGACATCGATCTTCTATCCCGTGCAAGGGAATTCTTCTCCGCACTTGCCGGGACCGATCTCGGGCCTGATCGACTTGACGAGATCGACAATATGAAGGTCTCGGCCCATGAACGGATACGATACTACACAAGTGGGCTTCTTTCCGGCCCTGACAAGACACTCGGAAAACTTTCCGCCTCCATCTGGACCTTGAGAGCCCTCGATGAGATGCGCCTTATCTCGGGTCTTCCGGGAAGAGAAGGGCCCATGGCGTCGGTCCTTGGTGACGACCCGTGGGACGGACATCTTCTGGACTGGGAAAGTGGGATGATAAGGCTGGGATCGGCAGGCCGCGCGGTGTCCCTGGCCCGTGTCCATTACCTTCTGTCGCCGACGGGAACCGAATGAGCAGGAGATTGCAAAGATTATATAACCGGACCCCGATTTATCGGGGCTCGGTGCTCGGTGAGTGGTCCAATGGCATACAGCAGGATAGACAGGTTGAAAAGGGAGCTTGATGTGGCGATAAAGGAGGAGGATTACGAGCTTGCCCTTGAAGTGGTCAATGACATGATCAAACAGGACCACACCAACGACCAGTACTGGAACTCGAGAGGCGTCATCCTGGCGAAGATGGGGCGCCTGGAGGAAGCGGTCCAGGCATTGGACCAGGGGCTGGAGCTCAATCCCGAAGGGTCCAAGATATGGTACTCCAAAGGCGTGGTACTCATGGACAGCAGGAAACCAAGGGGGGCTCTGGCATGCTTTTACAAATCACTCGACTGCGACCCCTCCTTCGAAAAAGCAAGGGAGAGGTTCAACCGCTGCCTCGACGACCTGGTCCTTCTGAAGCAGTCTGAAGGGGAGGGTGCCGAAAATGAGGATAATATCCACGAGGAGCCCACCGGGACCATCAGACCTCCGGGAGAGGAGGAGGAAGAAGAGGAGGAGGAGAGGGAGATCGTGGAGCCCAAGGCCCGAAAGCAGAAGGGCACCTATCTGGAGGAAGATCTGTTCATGGAGGAGGAAGAAGAGGAAGAGGAAGAAGAGGAATACGAGGAGGAGGAGGAAGAAGAGGAAGATGGTGAAGAGGAGAAATGGGAGGTCGAGGAAGAGGAGTGGGAGCTGGACGAGGAGGAAGAAGAGGAAGATGTTGAGGAGGAGTGGGGCTCGGAGCTGGAGGAAGATGACGGGGAGGAGCGTGGGGGAAGCTACATCGTCTGCCGCTGCGGATCGAGGATACCCGTAACTTCCGTTAAGAGGCCTTACAGGTTCAAATGCGTCAGCTGCGGGAGGACGGGCACACTCAAGAGCTGATCGAAAGAACCAGACGATCGACCACATCATTTCTGTTTTGAATACCAGTGCGTCAGAAGCTCGATGGGAGTGGTTGCGAGGATGAGGAAGACCTCCATATCCTCGACCATGTCCTCGACGATGTTCACCCCCCAGATGATCCTGCAGTTATGCTTTACCCTTTTTCTCAGTACATCGGATGCCACAAGGGAATCCTCGAGCGTGAGGTCCTTTGACCCGATCACATTGACCAGTGATCTTCTTACGGTGGAGAGATCGATATCGCACAGAGGATTGGACAGTGCGTCCTTGGTAGATGTCGCGGCCGGATCTCCTCCCGCTCTCGCGGCACCCCATGTCATCACCAGCATGGAACCCCCTTTCGAGGTCGTCAGAAGATCGGCCTGGTCCAGGTTGATCACCCCGGACCGGAACGTCAACTCGGCCAGATGCCTTATCATATGAGCCACATCGATGAAGTTGCCCGTCCCGGTGACCTGCGGGGACAGCCCGACGATCCCGTTGAGATCCATGGAGAGGTCCAGAATGTCCCTGTTGAGGGCCTCGACATGCTCGAAGCCCTTGAACCTGTCCCTGCTCGAGGCCAGACATATCGAGAATGCCTCCCTGGCCATGACCCTGGACGAGAAATAGGAAACCGGAAAGAACACACCCCTGGTGCCAAAGTCCATGAGAGACAGCACCATATCGCCCCTCTCCACCTCCTCCGCCATGGCGTCCACTCTGTTGACCTCGTCGGATCTCAGAAGGTGCGCTGCCCTGTTCCTCCGGGCATGGTTGTTGACACCGGAGAGGGTCCTGTAAAGGGCGCGGTCCTCTTCGATGACCTCCTTTATCAGGTCATCGCTCCCAACATCAGGGGCCGGGTGACCTATCATGGAGTATCCTTCCATAAC
>JAFGJI010000240.1 GCA_016929175.1 Thermoplasmatota archaeon
CCCTTCATCTCGGCCGCAAGCTGGTCGAGCAGGGGTGCCATCATCTTGCATGGAGCACATGAAGGCCCCCAGAAATCAACGACAGCCACCTTGTATTTCCTGGTGAATTCCTCGAACGTTGCATCGGTCAGATCCACGGTCCTATCAGGCCAGTCCATTGGAACAACTCCTTTTTGATGGTCCGTTAAGGAAGTGACGTATTTATTGTTTGTTTCCAGGGGGTAAAAAGGATGTCTGGTGAAGGATCATTTGAGATCCATCGTGTATTGATAAATAATTTATCACCAACCTGCATTACGGTGTCCGATGTCAAGCATTCCTTCCTGGGACGAGATCGGGTGTATTCGATGCGTTGCATGTGTCGGAAGCTGTCCCGTCGGATCGATAAGGTTCTCCAACAACAGGATCATATTCCTGGGTGAGACATGCACCGGCTGCGGCCTCTGTGTCAGGATCTGCCCGGTGGGGGCCCTGTCCAGGAAAGGTGATGATGATGAATGATGCGCTTGAGATCGACTGCCTCGTAATAGGCGCGGGACCCGCCGGGAGCATCACTGCGAGAGAGGTTGCCAGGGGGGGTTGGAAGGTCCTGATGGTGGAGAAAAGACCGGAGATCGGTGTCCCTGTCAGGTGCGGTGAGGGGATATCCAAGGAACTACTGGACCTGATCGGCCTGGAAAGAGCCCCGTCCTTTGTGTCGGCGGAAATGGACGGGGCGAAGATAATCTCACCCGGCGGAACGGTCCTGACCCTCGGGCCCGAGATCGCGGGGCCAGAGGTCGGATTCGTCATCGAAAGGGAGATGTTCGATCAGGAGCTTGCCAAAATGGCCGCAAGGGCAGGAGCGGAGATATGGATGAGGGCCGAGGCGATCTCCTATGAGGATGTCGGTGATCATGTCGTGGTCAAAATAAAGATTCTCTCCGAAACCTTCACGGTCAGGGCCAGGGTTGTCGTTGCTGCCGATGGTTTCGAATCCCTTGTGGCAAGGTGGGCGGGTATCGAAACGAAGATAGGGCCGAGGGACATCGATACATGCATCCAGTACGAGATGGTGGGGATCGAGACCGATGACAGGTTCACAGAGTTCTTCGTTGGCAGGAAGTATGTGCCGGGGGGTTACATATGGTGTTTCCCGAAGGGGCACGGGATAGCAAATTTAGGTCTTGGTATGAACGCCTCTATGGTCAAGGAGCCCGGGGAGCCTAGGAGTTACCTGGATGATTTCATCCGGAAGAACCCCAGGTTCTCAAAGGGGAAGATAACCGAGATAAACGGAGGGGGGGTCTCGGTATCGCTGCCGCTGGAAGAGACCGTGGCCGACCATCTGGTCATCGTCGGAGACGCCGCAAGGATGATAGACCCGCTGACGGGGGGAGGTGTTTACAACGCCTGTTATGCGGCGCTGCAGGCCGGGAAGACCATATGCGAAGCTCTCGAAAAGGACGATACGTCAAAGGCCTCTCTGGGGCCTTACGAGAGGAGATGGAGGGACAGGCTTGAGATGGAGATGGTCCGTAACTACCTTGCCAAGGAGAAGCTCCTTGAGGTTTCGGACGAGACCCTGGAAAAAGTCTTGTCAGCCATAGCGGAATATGATATGAAGGAGATATCGACGGAGGAGCTGCTGAAAGCACTTGCATCGAAATATCCGGAAGTGTTGAAGGAACTCGCTGGCTTGATGTAGCTTTCATGGTGCCTTTTTAATACCTTCTCTCTCATATCCGGCATGGGTGTGAAAATGACCACGTATGCAAAGATAGAGACGAACTATGGTGATATGGTCGTAAGGCTTGAGACGGAGAGGGCTCCGGTCACGACCCAGAACTTCATAAAGCTTGCCAATTCGGGGTTCTACAACAACCTGATATTCCACAGGGTGATCCCGGACTTCATGATACAGGGAGGATGCCCCAAGGGAACCGGAATGGGTGGGCCGGGATATACGATCAAGGACGAGTTCCATCCTCAATTAAGGCATGCGGAGGGGGCACTTTCCATGGCGAATGCAGGCCCCCACACCGGGGGGTCCCAGTTCTTCATTGTCACGAAGAACGGAGGAACACCCTGGCTCGACAACCATCACAGCGTATTCGGGTATCTCGTGCAGGGAAAGGATGTCGCGAACAGGATCCAGGCCGTGCCAAGGGGAGCGAACGACAGACCTTCCACACCGGTCAAGATGAAGAAAGTGACGATCTTCCAGCAGTAAGGTCCCATTGGATCCAGAGACCAAGACCTTGGTACCGCATCAAGCGCACTCTCAAAGACATTGATCGTCCGGGTCAGAGGTCACTGAGGGGCATCCGGGAGCGGGCCTTCCGTCACGGAACCCCCTTGATCTTGGGGCTGTACAGGCGGCAGCTCTTCAGGGGGCGGCCCCTGGGAAAGTCCCTGAGGTTGGGGCGGTCCGTACATCTGCTCCGCTGTCACACCTTGAGGCGGGCTGCCGAAGATCATATCGTCCAGCGATCGGTCAGTGGGTGGAGAGTAGACCGGTGGTGGCTCCTCCTTCTTTGGCTTCTTACCGAGCAGCAGGAAAAGGAGGACCGCCAGGACGATCACTATCACGAGGATGATAATCACAACGATCACTATTACCAGAGGGTTGATCCCGTCCTTTCCGTTTCCATCATCGTCGGATGTCCCCGCATCCACCTGGGGGACCTTTGCTCCGAACCCTGCTGCATCCCAGGAGTTGATGATGGTGATCTTTCCGGAGGATTCAGTTACAGTGGTCTTCATGTCCGCCGTGACGTAGAGGACGAAATCGGGATCGATGTTCATCTGGTCCAGTTCCGCGATCGTCAGGGTGATCTCTACCCCCATATCGGTATCCAGCTGACGGATCGCGGGTACCTTGTTGGCTATCGGATAGTATATCACCGATATCTGCCTCAGGTCGAACTGTATCTTGTTGTAACGATAGTTCGAAGTGGGAACGGGAAATGTATAGGTCGGGATGTCGGAATCCTTTGGAGCCACCTTGTCCTCCACGAAGTCCGGTTTCAGGAAATAGATATTGAGGACAGGTTCCTGCTGGACATATTCCGTGAACAGGTATTCCATCTTCTTTCCGAAGACAACCTTGATCTTGTACATATTAGGGTTGGAAGGATCGCGGTAGCCGTCGAGGGTCCTGATATCAACCGATTCCGTAGAATCGAATTCCATGAACATCTCATTCTGGTTATTTCTGTGTAGGACAAGTGCTTCCGATGCGTTGTCCACATAACTTTGGTCTATGTTCTTCCCCTCGAATATCTCCCCTAGGATCCTTGTCTTCTCGACGGATATCTTCCTTGAAACGGTGGAGAAGAACTCACCGTCGGTTACGTTCAGTTCGATATCATATTCTCCCTCTTTTTCGAAGAGATGCTCGGTCACCACGCCCTCGCCTACCGCCTCTCCGTTGACATACCATCTGTATGTCAATATCTGGCCGTGGATCTGGTCCGGGTCAGCGGTCCTTGTCGCGTTGAGCTCCACTGGCGTTATGGTATTGTATATGAACGTTTCGGTCGGAGAGTCCATGATGGCAACGGGGGGGTCGTTCCTGTTAACGATGTGAAGCGTGAAATTGGAATAGACCCTGTACGGGGTCACAGGATAGTCTCCTTTTGTCCCGAGCTCCTCTGATGGTCTGTCATTGACCCAGGCGGCAACGGGATAATCCCCCACCATCTTGTTCTCGGTATTGAACTCCAGCTTTCCGGTCTTGGTATCGAAGACATATCCCTCCGTGAACTCGAGCTGGACCCCGGTATGCTCGTACATCACACTGGTGATGTTGGTCCCGTACCTGAGGACCTGCTCCTCAACAGGGTCGACATCGGAGGCGGTGAATTGGATGACCGCTTTCGTATCCTCGTTCACGTAGAAGTGCTCCTGTAGCTGCATCACCGGGACATCGTTCAGAGGCCCCACATAGACGTAGAGGTCACCTTTCACGTAAGCACCCTCGAGGTCCGAGCAGTTGAACCTGAAATGCGCAAAGAAATCGGACCATGTCAGCTCCCCTCCCGGTCTGTAGTTCCTTCCCTTCAGCCTGTCGCTCGTTGGTACGTAAGGGCACGCCCAATCGGGCTTGGGGGTGAAGACAACCGAGGAACCGTCAGGGTCCAGGTCGACCTCTATGTTGTCAGGGCTTGCGAGATCGTTCATGGGCTCGTATGTGAATGTGAGGGTATCGTCCTTGTCCCTGTTGTCCCCGAAGATATCATCCAGCTGGTCGTGGTCCTTGTTGATGCCTTCATAGTAAGAATCCTCGTCCATTGCAATGGAGTAGAAGTCCTTTTCCGAGATCACGGTGGGTGGATCGTTGACGTTCAGTATCTGGAACCACAACTCCGCATTCGAGCTGCCAGTCGAGTTCCATGCAGTGACCGTGACCTTGTAATGGTCCTGACCGTAGATATACGAGTTGAAATCATTGTCCTTGCACTTGACCGTCGCCATCGCGAAGTGGGTGTCGTAGTGTGACGTCACGAACGTTACCTCGATGGGAGTTGTCGACTTATCATACCCCCAGGGATACGTTACCTCGAAAGCCTTGTGCGGGTAGGGTATCTCACCTTCTATCCAGTTGTAGTTCGGATCGAAGAAAAGGTCCAGGGAGCCTTTCCCGGTCCCGTAGAAAAATTGCCCTGAGAACTGCTCGAACCCCTCGTAAAGTGTTATCTCCACTTCGGTTCTGTTCACCTCGGGACTTGCAGCTCTTGAAGGCTCCACCGCGCTTACTGGGGCTTCATGCGCAGGGACTATGATGAACCCTGAAAGGACCAAAAGCAGTGCAAATGATACACCATTGAAGAACCTGGAAAGTGCTGGCCTGACCATGCAGAACACCTCGACCCGGAAATAACTGGATGCCTCTCTCAAAATGACCTTTCCATTATAAACATTTTGAGTA
>JAFGJI010000241.1 GCA_016929175.1 Thermoplasmatota archaeon
AAGATAGATGCTCCCAAGAAATATCGTGGTTGGAGAGCATATGTGATAATCGTTAGGGATTGATCGATTTATTTTGTCCCACACCCCGGGGAGAGAATATCAGGCCCTCTCGACCTCCCCTTCCCATATGGCCGCTCTCAGCAGGTAGAGATCCTGTGTCATCCCGATGCTGCCTATGTCGTAGAAGAGCGAGACAATGGCATCGGGAGCATCCTTGATATAAACGCCAAGACTAATGAACGTACCTCCCACGTCCCTTCCCAGGAGCTTCATCGGGAGGGCAAGATTGACCTTCCCCATGATGGCCAGTGTGAACGAATCGGGCAGGTCCGCCCCTTCCGGAGCCATCCTGGCGATCGGCCCGGGCATCTCCACCTCCATGAAAATATCCAGACCTATGTAGCACCTGGAAAGGATCTCCATGGGGAAAGCCCGGTAATCTCCTGAATTCTTGGGATCTGCAAGGTTATCGACGAATATCTTGATGTTCCCGTAAAGCCATCCAAGGAAATCCGCAACTGCTTCTCCATCTGCCTGGAAGGAGAGCTCCAGCCCTCCTCCAGCCGACCCCGATGCATCCTCGATCTCCACGGAAAGGAACATACGGACATCCACCACAAGCTCCCTGACAACGGACAGGAACCTCTCCATGAACAGATCGATCGCTCTTTCGAGGAACGGGACTATCACATCGAAGGTCAGGCCGTAGGTGTTGTATGCTCCGGTCCATGCCTCCTTGAGCGAGGTCAGGGCTATGGAGATCAGAAGCGACCTTATATCCGTGGGGAGAGCTCCACCGTTCTGATATCCAGGAGTACCGGTTGTCTGCCTCCAGACACCGTATCCGTCCATATCCCTGGAGAACCAGCCCCTCAGGTCCAGATCTGCCTCGAGATCGTCCCACACCAGACCCGAGGGGGACCTCAGGACTATCCGAACCACACCATCGTCCGGTATCCTGCCCGTCCATCTCCACAGACAGGTGGAATTGATACCGTTGAGAGAATACCTTTCCGCCTCGGGCTCCAGCCTCCACGACCCGACGTGTATTCCTTTCAGGTCCTCGATGGACAGTGTGGAGCCGTAGATCGGATAACATCGGGGGTTGAATATCTCAAGCAAGGAGATGTTCTTTTCAAAGATCTGCACCTCGTTGATGTGCGGTTCCAGCTCTTCCGGCATCCTGTAGTTCAGCCTGAAACCCGCATCTATCACTGCCTGCACTCCAAGGGGTGGTATCGGGATGAAAGGCTCGACCCCAAGAGTGTCGCCAAGGGACACTTGACAGGACCTGTATTCGTCCAGGGCCGGGCATTCGATGGAGGCCCTCAGGTACTCACCCGGACCCGTCTCGTACCTGGCCTCTATCGATATCATGTGAGGTGCCCTCACCATGAAAGGATCGAGCTCGAGCCTGAGGTACAGGGGGCCTAAATCGAAGGTAACGGTGCCGCTGAAGTCGAACTTCCCCCCTTCAACCCTGTTGAAGGACATGATACAGTGCATGCCTATCGAAGGTATGACGAATGTGATGTTGAGGAGATTGCCATCCTCACCCATGAGCGCCTTTCTTTCTGTATGCAATGCCACCTTGAACGAGCCCGCATCCAGCTGTATATCGATCTGGTCGATCCCGAGAATTCTGCATGTCGCGTTCAGGACTCCGCTTACACCCATGTCGATCACCTGTCGGACCAGGTCCTTGACGGTCTCCCGCAGTGTGGAGGAGAGGTCCATGGTGACGTTGGAAATGACCCGGGCTATTTCCGCAAGGTCGAGATCGCTTCCCCTCACTATCTCCATAACGATGGGCGGGACCTCCCTCAACGAGGACATGGAACCTCCAAGGAGGTCCTGGACAAGACAGTTCAATTCTTTTTTCAGAGCATCTCTCGCCTCGAGTACCTTATCAACCAGGTATTCCTGGAAATTCCCCGTTGGCTCGTATTCAACTCCGAGCATCGGCCAGTGGGAGAACACATCGAAACAGACCGATAGTGATACGGGGAAGCTTCTGTTGGAGGAACCACTGACCTTATTATCCATCCCCCCAAGGTTGAATTCTATGTCGTAGCTCACCTTCAGGTCCAACTGATAACCGGTAGTGTAAGGTGCGGAGCTGTCGAGAGGGTCGGTGTTGTATTCTCCGGAGGAGGGCTTCAGCATGGTCTGATATGTCCCTCCCCTGCGGATCCGGAGGTCCGTGCAAAGGTCCCCGAGCCCCTGTGGATCGGGTCCTATCCCCGAAACCTCGATGAGGTCATCCTCCGGGAGGGGAGGCAGGAAGAACCTGCTTCCGGCAAGATGAAGGCACTGGTCGAACGAGCCGGCGATGGTGTCCAATCCTTTCCTGACCAGGCTCTCCACCTCCTGCATGACGCTCAGGCTGTCCCCGTTGTACGAAGAGAATGTCAACTCGAACCCTCTCGTGGAAGACTGGACCAGTTCTCTCCTTATCCATCCCTCCTCGTCTGTATCGGTTCCATCCCCGAACTCCCTCCTTGTCATCTCCAGGTAGGATGATGAGATAAATGAGGACCAGAGCATATCCAGTTCCGGGTCCATCGGTATCCTGACACACAATCCGAGAGCTATCCATTTCGCGAGTTCTGGATACTGGTAGAGAACATCGGTATTGTCCTTTCCATGATCCACCTTGTTACCCCCGTAGACGACCTCCTCCTGGACCCTTTCAATGTCCATGATATGCACTGTTGTGTTCTCGAAGATGATGGAGGTCCCGTTCTCCTCGCAGCTCTGCATCTGGCCGCTCCTGTCGGCCCAGATGTCGTAATTCATCAGGATCCAGTCGGCGATAAGTGCCGAATACCCTTTCTCGACCTCGAACAGGGTCTCGAACAGGCTCACTGCATTGAACTCCTCCACAAGGGCGGATGCGAAATCCTCCACCAGTTCCAGAAGGGGCCACAGGTCGCAATCGATCATGGACCCGACAGAGGGGAACCCGTCATTCATCGATGTGATATCCTCCATGGTCCATCCCCTCCAGAGCTTCAACCATCTATCGTTGGCAATAGATGTCGTGCTTCCGAATAGGTCGTCGATAACCTTTTTTACGGCATACCTGCCCTTCTCACGGAACTCGTTCTCCGACCAGGAACCGGTGTCACTCTCGTCCGTTCCAAGGAAGTAGGCAAGGGCCGAGACGAACTCCTCATCCTCAAGAAGGTCGCGGGACCTGAAAGGAGGCTCCATGAGGTCGAAATCAAAAGAGGCGGTCACCCTGTAGATATTGCACATCAGTCCAACATACTCCTCGGATGGATCGTAGTACTCTGCCATCGAATGTACGGTGCCGTTCGGGGAACGATAATATGTGTCACCCGGCCCGCCGTCGGACAGCCCGATCTCGAAGGACCTTTCCAGATCCGGGATCTCTATCAAGGGATAGGTGGAGATCGGACCCCCGTTCCATGATGCTCCCGGCATACTCCTGACCATTATCAGGTCATCCTCTGGGTCCAGAAGAGGGCTTCTCTCGAGCAGGGCCTTCAACATACCTTCTGCCGTTTCCCGGCTGGCATCTATCAGATCGACCCCCAGGATCGAATTCGTCAGGGAATCCGCCGCCTCGACCCCGAGTTCCATGATGGTCTTCAATCCCCCCAGACCCAGATATAGATCGTCCTCCAGTCCGATATAGGAGACGATCCTGTTGACAATGAGATCAACGATCGAATAGAAGAACGGTCTGAACATGGCCTGAAGAGAGGGAGGGTTGTCCTGATGGAAGAGTCCCTCTCCGAGAAGCACCAGCAAGCCGGGATCGATGTGGTTGGTATAATTCTCGAGGACATCGGTGAGTGTCGGTCTCTCCATGGCTCCTGGTGCGGAGGCCAGCGATGTTCCGATACTTTCCATGAAATGGTCATCTCCGGACCTGAGATACGAATGAGCGAGCAGGGAAAAGGCAAGGTCCATCACGGAAACGAGCTCTTTCTCGGTGAGGAGATTGACAGGGACTATCTCGCCGACTCCCGGCTCCCTCCCGTATCCCATGAGACATTTCATCTGGGCCAGGGACCCTACCATGTATTCGACAAGGGATGATAACTCTCCACCCTCAACTGCATCTTCCAACCTTCCCATACGGCTGTTTAAAAAACCGGCCAACGAATATCTGCCGACCTCGATCTCAAGCTCGTCCTTCATAACCATCGATCCGGAACGGTCCCTGAGTTCAAGCTCGAGGTGGACAGTTGTATTCACACCGAAGATCTCCGCCCTTGGGCAAGTGCACGAAAGTCCGGATACGTTGCGGTCCGTTCTCGTATCCGGGACGGGAATGTCCACGCCGCCCTGGATCGGCCTCGAATCAACAGACCAGTTGATGATATCGAACAGGAATGCGTCATCATCGACCCCATGGGACACGGTGATCCTCTCGATCTCCGTCGAGAGCTTTTCCATCAGCCGATCCTCTACATATCCATCCAGTCTTTCACCCGATCCCTCTATGTAAAGTTCCGCATCCGCAGAGGCCATTGCTTCATCGTGCATGGAGACTATCTCGCGGGAGAGGGAGGTCCTGAACTCCTCCA